>JAHEMX010000550.1 GCA_024643445.1 Desulfobulbaceae bacterium
TGGCCCGGGCCCGCAGCAATACCTCCCAGTGATCCCGCCCGGTCTGCAGGGTATAGGCCGCCGGCAGCAGAAGCACCTGCGCCCCCAGGTGCGTCAGGCGTCGGAACAGTTCCGGAAAGCGAAGATCGAAGCAGGTTGCCATACCGAAGACAAAGTCACCAATGGAAAACGTGGCAACCTCATTGCCAGCAGTGATAATTTTTGATTCCAGGTATTTTCTGCCGCCCGGTATCTCGACATCAAAAAGATGCAGCTTGCGATATTTGGCAATTATGTTGCCGTCTGTATTGACGACCACACCGGTGTTGTAGAGCTTTTCACCATCTTTTTCCAGGAAACTGCCCAGGTGGATGTGGACATTGAGATCCACGGCTTCCCGGCGTATCATATCGAGGCTGGGAGAGGCTTGCATCGGCTCCGCATTTTCCCGCCTGAGATTTTCCGGTCCGAGAAAGTTGAAATGTTCGGGCAGCATGATCAGTTCGGCACCTCGTGCGGCAAGATCCCTGATTGCTGACCTGGCGGCTCCCAGATTCACGTTTTTATCCGCCCCGGTGTTCATCTGGGACAGTCCAATGGTGATTTTCAAGATTATTTTCTCCCGTCAAAAAGAGTTGCAGGTAAGGACGCTTCCTGAGACGGTAAACAGTTCCCGGGATGACGCAAGAAGCTAGGAGGTAAAAGCGGATCATTTCGGCTGTTGCATTATTTTACCGGGACATCGCGGTCCGTCCGCGCCACTGCTCGCAGTCAAAAAGGCGGCTCCTTTTCGATAATCATTTCATTATTGTTCTTGAGTGGTATAACAGTCCCAGACAAAAAACCGGCCTAGCAAAACCGGTGTTGCGGCAGAAAGCTGCTGTTTTCTCTTTCATCAAAGACGGGTACAAACAGTACAGGAACATGCTCGGTACTATTATTAACGCACTGGCCATCATCGGCGGAAGCCTGATCGGTCTTTTTTTCAGAAAAGGAATTGCTGAGAACTACCGTGAAATTATCATGAGCGGTGTGAGTCTGTCCGTGGTTCTGATCGGCATCAAGAGCGCACTCGGATCGAACAACCTGATGCTCGTTATTTTCTCGATCATTATCGGCGCCCTGATCGGTGAGTTTCTCAAAATTGAAGAACGTCTCGAGACAATCGGCAAGATCCTGGAGAAACGCGTCACCGCAAAATCGAGCGACACCGGGTCCTTCGCCCGCGGCTTCGTGACGGCCAGCCTGGTATTCTGTGTCGGCTCGATGGCCATCGTCGGATCGCTGGAAAGCGGACTTACCGGCAACCACCAGACCCTGTTTGCCAAATCGGTGCTGGACGGGGTCACCTCCGTCATCTTCGCCTCGGCCATGGGGCTTGGGGTTATGTTTTCGAGCGCTGCCGTCTTCCTCTACCAGGGCATGATTACCCTGACCGCCGTCTTTATGAAAAACTATCTGGTGCCGGAGACGATCACCCACATGAGTTCCGTCGGCGGTCTGCTGATCATGGCCCTGGGCCTGAACATGCTGAAGGTTACCTCGATTCGTGTCGGAAACCTGATACCGGGTATTTTTCTGCCGCTCGTCTACTACCTGCTGCAGCAGTGGCTGCTGTAAGATCCGGGGAAACCGTTCAAAAAGCCCACATCACCAGGCTCAGAGCGTTGTCTGCACACGGTCCCACCGCTTTATCTGCCAGGTTGTCCGGGCATCGGCGATCTCGTTGCCCGACACATCGCTTACCCGGCTCTCCAGCATGACGCTGACTGAATCCTGTGTCTGCAGCGGAGTAATGATCTCGGCCTCGATCCGCTCACGAGCAATACTGCTGGTGGAAAGAATCGGCTCTTTTGCCTGGTAGCGGTACTCAACCTCGATACGCGACATGATCAGCCGGTAGTGCTGGGCTTCAAGCTTGCTGAGAAGCAGGAATCCGGCTGAAATTTCAGCCACCGTGGCAATGGCGCAGGCATGGATCCCCCGCAGATGATTCTGGTTTGCGCGCTTATAGGGGCCACTGGTGGTGATATGGTTATCACCGATCTCAGCGATACGAAACCCGTGGTGCCGGTTGAACGGTATGATTCGACCCAGCAAGACGTTCAGGACACCAAGCCAGAAGGCTGATTTTTTCGCCCGCCCGCATAATCCGGGCAGCAGGTTAAAGAGATTCATGAAGAAACGACCTGGTTATAGTCCCCGGCCACCGTATCGAAAAGCCCTATCTCCCTGAGCGCCGCGCCAAGCAGTTCCGGGTCATCCAAAAATTCCTGCATAAAAATAATTTCCGATGTTTTCAGATAGATATGAAACGGATCCGTCATGGTCGGGAACACCTGGTCAATGATTTCTGCGACGGAAAGATCACTGATATAGGGCAGGAGCTGCTGGACGCGGCGCAGGGTTTTACGTATATAAAAAAGAATGGTTGCATCCACACTCTCGATCCTCTTCCGGTGCCCCGGTAAGATGGTCATCCCCCGCAAACCGGCAAGTTTGACAATGCTTGAACAATAGGCCTCGTAATTCTTGAACCGGCCGCCGGTCTCGAAATCAACGTCAAGCAGCGGCGACTGGAAGATCCCTCGCAGCAGGGTATCGCCGGTGACGGCCCAGCCTTCAGAGCTATACACCAGATCACTCTGTGAATGCCCCGGGCAACTCAGTACCTCTATGCCCAGGCGGGCAGGAATGTCTGTTTCCGCAACGAGATAGTTCTCGGGAAAAGGAGGAGAGACTCCCCGTTGAAAGGAATCGTGAAACAGGTCGAGGAAGCGTTTTTCAAAGCCCATATCGACAAAAAAACCGGCCAGTTTTGCCATGCGCAGCTCATGATTTTTTGTCTTCATGATGTCGCGATGGGGCAGGTATATGG
>JAHEMX010000084.1 GCA_024643445.1 Desulfobulbaceae bacterium
AGCGATTGCTTGAAATAGCTGTTGGTGAATCACTCAAAGTAAGCAGGACTCCGATCAGAGAAGCGTTCCGATTATTACAGCAGGATGGCCTGGTGGAGCGTATACCGCAGGGCGGCGTTCGTGTCACCGGTTTATCGCTGGAGGAACTCAAGGAGATTTCCGCGCTGCGGGCAGTGCTTGAAATACATGCAATTGACATTGCCTGCAGCAAGATAGAACAGGAAGAAATCGAAAAACTTGAGAGCATTGTCGGTTTGGCGGAAGATATGACAATCGCCGAGAGCAACGGGAAAAAAATTGATCTCGCCGAGCTGAGCCGGCTGAACACTATTTTTCACGATATCATCTGCACTGCTGCCAGGAGCAGCTATCTCAATAAAATTCTCGAAATTGTCAGGTTGCCGATTCTTCGTTTTCGGCCCTTTTCCCTTGAAGACAAAGAACACCGACTCCGTGGCGTGAAAGAACATAAGGAGATGATTGCGATGCTGAAAAGAGGCGACAAGGAAGGTCTGAAGAAATTGACGGCAAAACATGTAAACGATGTTTCTGAAGCGGTTGCAAAAACACTCGCTTCTAAAAAACGTCATTAAGGGGCGGGTCCTTTTAATGATAATAACCAGCAAACCCATGCATAAGGAGAAGAACCCATGAAACGACTAACCAGTGCCGTAGTAACGCTAGGCTTGATTGGCATCGCAAGCCTTTCGTTTGCCGCGGGAAGTAGTCTGAATGTCCTTGGCCAGCCGCTGGCAACCGGACTCATTCAGAAGAACAAGGAGCAGCCTTTTTTTGAGAATTTCGCGAAGAACACCGGATTGGACATCGATGCCAATTACAAGCCGATCGATGTAACCGGTTTGCAATCTGAAGAGACTTTGCGCGTGCTGAAAAACGGTCTGTTCGATATCGTCTCTATCCGGACCGCCCAGGCGGCTCGTGATGAAGTGTTTCTGCTTGGACAGGACCTCGTCGGTCTGAACCCGGACTACAAAACTGCCCGTAAAGTCTACGATGCCTACAAGCCGGCTTTTGCCGCCCGCATCAAGGAAAAATTTGATGCGCAGCTCCTTGGTCTCTGGCCCTTTGGCCCGCAGGTTCTGTTCTGCAAGCCCGAAATATCTGGGCTTGCCGACATCAAAGGGAAAAAAGTTCGGGTCTACGACCAGAGTCTTGCCCAGTTTATTGAAAGTCTTGGTGCGACCCCTGTGCCTATCGGCTTTTCAGAAGTGCAGCAGGCACTTGCCCGTGGTGTCGCAGATTGTGCAATTACCGGAGCCAGTTCTGCTAACTCGGCAGGTTGGCCTGAAGTAACAGAGTATTTTATGCCGATCGGTTTCCAGGTCGGTTTTAACGGCTATGCCATGAACATGAAGAGCTGGAATAAACTCTCGGCCGACCAGCAGGCAAAAATGCAGGCTGCCTTTGATGCGCTGGTGGAAGATATCTGGGTGTACTCGGAAGAAATCTTTCAGGATGCATTGCGCTGTAACGTTGGCAAAGAACCGTGCACCACCGTTACCAAGTATAATATGAAAGAGGTTCCCGTAAGCGAGGACGATCTGAAAAGGGTGGCTGAAGCAGTAAAGACGATTTCATTTCCCGCCTGGTCTGAAACCTGCGAGAAAAGCTATCCGGGTTGCACGGACAAATGGAAAGAAATTCTCGGGCCAATGACCGGGATTAAATAGCACACACAGTATGAACAGGATCCGGCCAGAATGAACGTCTGGCCGGATTTTTCTCTTTTTTGATGTGAGGCTGGTATGGATAAACGGCAGGGTATCTCTTTTGTCTGCAGTTGTTTTTTTGGTTATCTGTGCATTGCGCTCTCTGCCTTTGTCAGCATTGAGGTGATCATGCGCAAGCTGTTCTCGGCCTCACTGCAGGGGGCAGACGAACTGGGTGGTTATGTCCTGGCCATCACCTCGGCAATTGCTTTCTGCGTGGCTCTCATCGGCAACAGCCACATACGAATTGATCTGGTGCATTATAAGTTTCCCCTCAAGATGCAGGCTTTACTGAACTGGTCGGCCAATCTTTCTGTTTTGTTGCTGGCACTCCTGCTCGCCTATGCATCGGTTGGGGTGCTGCAGGAAACCCTCAGCTACGGCAGCACCGCTCCAACCCCTTGGGCGACACCCCTCAAGTATCCCCAGTTGTTATGGACTGTCGGTCTGTTGCTGTTCTGTCTGCTCGCCGGCTATTATTTTTTCAGCGCTTCCCGGCTCCTTGTCACCGGCCATTGGGATGATTTACGCATTCTGTTCCAGCCAAAAGGTTCGGCAGATGAAGTGAAAGAAGAATTAAAAGACCTTAATCAACGTTAACAGAAGGGAACGAGAACATGCCGATTACCGATATAACGCTCTTTTTTCTTGCAGGACTGGCACTTCTTTTTCTCGGAATCCCGATATCGGCGGTAATGGCGATCATCGGTGTTGTCGGGGGACTGCTTACCTTCGGTCTCCCGTTCATGAATTCGATTGGAAGTGTCGTCTGGGGAGTTCACAACTCGTTTATTTTAACGGCGGTGCCCCTGTTCATCCTGATGGGGGAAGTGCTCCTTCGTTCGGGCGTGGCGGACAAGATGTATGATTCACTTGCAAAATGGATGGGCTGGATGCCGGGTAACCTGCTTCATACCAATATCGGCTGTTGTGCTCTGTTCGCGGCAACGACCGGGTCTTCGGTGGCCTGTGCGGCAACGGTCGGCACGGTTGCCTTGCCGGCACTCGAAGAGCGCGGATTCTCCAAAAAACTCTCGCTGGGGTCTCTGGCGGCGGGAGGAACGATGGGCATACTTATCCCACCGAGCATCGCCCTGATCATTTACGGTAGCCTCACCAACAACTCCATCAGCCAGCTCTTTGTCGCGGGTGTCATTCCCGGTATCCTGCTGACGATAGCCTTTCTCATCTACCTGATGATAGCGAGCATCTATCTCGGGAATACCGGAACCATCAAAGTTAGCTGGGCCGAGCGTTTTCAGGCGCTGCCGGATCTCGTGCCACCCTTTATAATCTTTTTTATCGTCATGGGAAGTATCTATTTCGGCTTTGCGACTCCCACTGAATCGGCGGCCCTGGGAATAATGACTGCACTGTTTTTTGCCTGGCGATCGGGCAAACTCTCTTTCACCATGCTGCACCGGTGCTTTGTCAATACCGCCCAGCTCACCGGCATGATTATCCTGATAATCACGGCGGCATTCATTCTTAATCTGACCCTGAGTCTCCTTGGTGTCGCGGAATTACTGACTCGCAATGTGATGTCACTGAACCTGAGCCTGACCCAGCTGATTTTCGTGATGATCCTGTTCTATATTGTCCTTGGCATGTTTCTGGACGTGCTTTCCATCCAGGTCGCAACCATTCCCATTGCCTATCCGATTATGACCGCCGCCGGAGCTGACCCTATCTGGTTTGGTATCTTCATTGTCCTGATGAGCGAAATTGCCATGATTACCCCTCCGATGGGGATGAATCTCTTTGTTATCCAGAGCGTGCGAGGTGATAAGGGACCACTGTCCGATGTCATCTGGGGAGCTTTGCCGTTTGCGGCAATAATGCTGGCCTTTACCGTGCTGCTGATTTTCTTCCCGGAGCTGGTTACCTGGCTGCCGGCGAAGATGAGGGGATAACGTGGCTGGTCATGGTCAAACGGTTCTGCCCGGCACCCGCATACCAAAGTGATGTGAGAAGATGAAAGCTCCCTTTATAAACAAACGGATCAAGCAGAGCGTTCGTGTCGTATCCATGGGATCGATGGCACTCGGCTGGATCTTTCGCAGTGAAAACTGGCAGGTGATCGCCACCTTCAAACGCTGTTTTTATTGTCGTGACAACAGGGAAAACATTATCTGTATCGGGCAGGCGGAGATTGGAAAAGGCCCCTTTACCCTTCTCTGTTCGGCAGAAAGTCCCTGGCCTGAGCATGCTATAGCCCCCAACATGCCGATCCGGGTGCGGAAAAATCAAATGCTTCTCGAAGGGCCAGCGGTCCTGTTCGATCTGCACGGCGCCCAGGTCTGGAACAAATCTCTGAGGACTATCAGCGGCAAGGATGATCGTCTTCTGACGGATATCCGCTGGATCGCCGGAAAGGTTGTCTCTGATGCGCCGGCCGAGAGTCTGGGGATGGTACTATCGAGCTTTTTCCCTGTGAATGTCCAGAAGATTAAACCCTCGTCAAGTATCCTGACAGCTTCACTGCATAAGAGTTTCGTCGAGGTTATCGCCGAAGTTCGCCGTCTTCCGCTCCTGCTCCCCGGTGGTCAGTGCAACACCTCTCTTGCCGAGGTTCTCTGTCGTCTCATCGGGCTCGGTCCCGGTCTGACACCGTCAGGTGATGATTTCCTGGCGGGGATCGTCATGGGGTTGTTTAAAGCCGGGCAAGAGGATGAGGCAGCCTGGCTGGCTCACTATTTCCATCGAACAGCACGTGGCCGGGTGACGGCTATTAGCCTGGCTTTCTACCGGGCATTGAGCGAAGGGCTTGTGGTCGAGTTATATCACCAGTTTCTGGACAGCATCGGCACGGGGGAGTATCTGCATCTGGAGAGGTTGTTGAAACAGGTGAGTCGTTTTGGTGGAACATCAGGATGGGATACCATTACCGGTATCCTCTTTGGCTTCAGCCTCGTACTTGCTGATCAGAATGACCGGCGAAACCATACAATGGAGGCCGTATACTGAATGGACATTTCCTTTACCGCAGTAACGAGTGCTTCGGGATCAGCAAAGACCTTGATCCAGATAAGGCGGCGATCAGGACATGTTGTGACGGGGCAATCATCCAGAAGGACCATGCCGGAAACACCATTGTATCCGTAGCCTGGATACCTGGTTTTGTCTCGTCGTTCATGACGCTCTGGCCGGGCGATCTGGTGATTACCGGTACAGCCTCAGGGATCGGCCTGCTGGATGGCGGTGATGCCGTCGAGGCCGAGAGCGAAGGCATCGGGAGGCTGTCGAATCCGGTGCACCAAGGCAGACAATAAATCTCTCAGACATAAGGAACGCATATGGCTTGCAGTACCCACATACTTAAATCCAGTTATTACGATTCGGTCGTCTTGATGCGTGTCGCCAGTCAGCTTAAGAAACAGGATGAGGTGGCGGAGGTGGCCATGTTTATGGGCACAGAGGGGAACCATGCTCTTCTTGCCCAGGTGGGTCTGACCACGGAGAAGAGCCGGGAGGCCGGACCACAGGACCTGATTATTATCGTTATAGCAGACTCGGATGAGTGTGCCGGAAGGACGACGCAGGAAGCGATCAGGATGCTGAGTGAAAGGGCACCGGGGCAAAATGCTGAGCTAGATTATCGGCCGCGCATGCTCGACACTGCCCTTAAATTCCTGCCGGATGCATCTCTTGCCGCTCTTTCCATTCCCGGTGAATTTGCGGTCCGGGAGGCAACCGCATGTCTGGACAAGGGGCTCAACGTTTTTCTCTTCAGCGACAATGTTGGGATTGAGGCTGAAATAACATTAAAAAACAAGGCTCGCGAGAAGAACCTTCTGTGCATGGGGCCTGATTGTGGAACCGCATATATAAACGGCGTCGGACTCGGCTTCGCCAACGTGATCAAATCCGGGCGTATTGGCTGTATCGCCGCTTCCGGAACCGGTTTGCAGGCTGTCGTCTGTGAGCTAGAGCGACTGCGTGAGGGCGTTTCGCATGCGATCGGTGTCGGGGGACGGGATCTGAGCCGTGAAGTGAACGGCACCATGACCAGATATGCGCTTGAACTGCTTGAACAGGACCCGGTTACCGAGGTGATCGTATTGTTGTCAAAACCACCCCATGCTGATGTTGTTGCGGCGCTGGAATCGATTTGTTCAGCAATGTCCACCCCTGTTGTGACCTGCTTCCAGGGTGCCCGACTGCCGGGGAGCACATTTGTGCAGGCAGCCACCCTCGATGAAGCCGCCGCCATGGCCGCCTGTTTGGCTAATGGCAGTGATTATCAGCCGCGTTCTTTTGCAGATCCTAACCGCGTATTCGATCTTCTTGAGAGAATGGGGGACACGGCTGCAGGGAAACGGGTTGTCGGGCTGTTTACCGGCGGCACGCTGGCCAAAGAAGCCCAACTCCTGCTCGTAAAAGAGCTTGGATCGGTGGCGACATCCCTGGACGAAGAAATAGCCCATATCGTTGTTGATCTCGGTGATGACCAGTATACGATTGGCCGTCCCCATCCGATGATCGCTCCGGAAACGCGCACTGAGAAACTGGTTGAGTTGGCTCAAAATGGCAATCTTGCTTCCTGCGGAGTCGTGCTGGTCGACCTGGTCCTTGGAAACGGTTCCCATCTTGATCCGGCAGCGGAACTGATCGAAAGCATTGATACGCTGAGGACCAAGCATGGACTGTACCCGGAGATTATCGCCGTAATCGTCGGCACGGAGATGGATCCGCAGGATACAGAAGGCCAGATAATCGCCCTGGAGAGGGCAGGAATCACCGTATTTCGATCCAACAGTGAAGCGGCGCGTTATGTCGCAATGCTTGTTGCGCCAGCCTGCCGTACCCACTACATGAAGGAGAGAGCATGAAAACGGAGCAATCACCGCTGCAAAAGCCCGTGCGCGTCATCAATATCGGTCTGGAACGTTTTGCCGAGGATTTGAGGAGTGCTGATATTCCGGTTATCCAGATGGACTGGAGACCACCTGCCGGAGGAGATCCCCGGCTGATTGCCTTGCTTGATCGTCTTGCCGAAGAAGCATAATCAGATGAGCATGTCTCATTTCAGATAAAGATTTCAGTGCGAAAGAGGACCAGATGAGTATTAACGAAGCAAATAAAACCTGCCTTCAGAGAATTCAGGAAAGTACCGCTGTCTGGAGCGATATTCGGACGGCAAAAGAAGTGATTCCGGGAATGACCGAGCGTATGGTCCTGCATGCTGGGCCACCGGTTGCCTGGGAAAACATGTGCGGGCCGATGCGCGGTTCGATCACCGGCGCCTGCATCTATGAGGGCTGGGCAAAAACGCCTGAGGAGGTAGAGCAGCTTGCCGTAAGCGGCGAGCTTGAATTTGACTCAAGCCACCACCGACATGCAATCGGTCCGATGTCCGGAATCATCACCCCGTCGATGGAGGTAAATGTCGTCTGCAACACGGTCCATAACATTGAAACTTATTCCACGCTTTATATGGGAATCGGCAAGGTTCTGAGACATGGCGCCTTTGATGATGAAGTACTTGCCAAATTACGCTGGATGAATGCGGAACTGGCTCCGCTGCTGAAGGCTGCCTTGCAGCGGGCAGGCGGAATAGATCTGAAAAGTATCGTGGCCCAGGCTGTGCAGATGGGTGATGAACTGCATAACCGGAATAAAGCCAGCAACGCACTGCTGCTGACCTCGCTGGTGCAGCATCTTATCGCCGTCGGTGAAAAAAAAGCGGTGATCAAGGCCATAGATTTCATCGACAAGGCCGGTCATTTTATCCTCAATGCCGTCATGGCCGGTTCAAAGGGAATGCTTGATGCCGGCAGTAATATAGAAAATTCAACGATCGTAACCGCCCTGGCCAGGAACGGCTACGAGACCGGAATTCGTGTCAGCGGGCTCAAGGACAGATGGTTTACGGCCCCTGCCCCGATGATCGAGGGGGTCTATTTCCCCGGATTCGGGCCTGATGACGCCAATCCCGACATGGGTGATTCGGCTATTACCGAGACCGTCGGGCTCGGCTCATTTGCCATGGCCGGTGCGCCGGCAGTTGTTGAATACATCGGTGGAACCGCGCAGTTTGCCATGGAAACGACAATGAGAATGTATGAAATTACCGTCGGTGAGCACGAGACCTTTAAACTGCCTCCCGTCAACTTTCGCGGGACACCGCTGGGCATTGATATCCGCAAGGTCGTCGAGACCGGCATTACACCAGTTATCAATACCGGGATTGCCTGCAAGCGGCCCGGCGTGGGGCAGATTGGCGCCGGCTTAACAGCGGCGCCAATGGCCTGTTTTACTGCTGCCCTCGAAGCATTTGTGCAGCGAAACGATACCTAAACAGTCTAACCCGTTGATGGACTGATCAACTGGTACAATGTCCATCTTACTATGATCAAGAGGTTTCCCTATGAGCACCCATAAAGCCGGGCGCCATTACCTGCAGATTCCCGGTCCAAGCAATGTCCCGGATAGAATATTACACGCCATCGCTCATCCGACCATCGATCATCGCGGCCCGGAATTCCGGAAAATATCCGAAGAGGTCCTGCTCGGTTCCAGGCGAATCTTCAAAACCAGCGGTCCGGTGGTGATTTTCCCCACCTCCGGTACCGGCGCCTGGGAGGCGTCCCTTCTTAA
Organism: Desulfobulbaceae bacterium; assembly: GCA_024643445.1. Taxonomy (GTDB): domain Bacteria; phylum Desulfobacterota; class Desulfobulbia; order Desulfobulbales; family Desulfocapsaceae; genus Ww85. The sequence continues at coordinate 8,331 of JAHEMX010000084.1, forward strand.
TACGCTTAATCCCGGTGACAAGGTGCTGATGTTTGAGACGGGACACTTTGCCACGCTATGGTACAAGATGGCCTCAAAGTTCGGGCTGGAAGTTGATTTTGTACCGACCAATTGGCGGCATGGTGTCGATCCCCAGGTCGTTGAGGACAAACTCCGGGCAGATACCGCCCACCGGATCAAGTCGGTCAATGTTGTGCATAACGAAACCTCCACCGGCGTGACGAGCAGGATCGCTGAAATCAGGCAGGCCATCGACCGGGCAAAGCATCCCGCCCTGTTCATGGTCGATACGATTTCCTCTCTTGGTTCGATGGATTACCGTCACGAGGAATGGCAGGTGGATGTGACGGTCGGCTGCTCCCAAAAGGGTTTGATGCTGCCGCCGGGTCTAGGTTTCAACGCGATCAGCCCGAAGGCTCTGGCTGTTTCAAAAACAAACCTCTTCAAGAGGCACTTCTGGGATTGGAATGACATGCTCAAGGCAAACGAGAGTTACTTTTACCCCTCCACGCCGTGCACTAACCTCCTGTATGGCCTTCGCGAGTCCATTCTCATGCTCGAAGAAGAGGGACTGGAGCAGGTGTTCGCGCGGCATGACCGCTTTGCCGAGGCAACGCGTCGTGCGGTCAGGGCCTGGGGACTTGAGATTCTCTGCGAAGAATCCCTGGAATACAGCAGCGTTCTCACCGCCGTAATGATGCCGGATGGGAAGGGGGCCGATAATCTGCGCAAAGTGATTCTCGACAATTTCAATATGTCTCTTGGCAGCGGTCTGGGAAAGGTCGCCGACAAAGTCTTTCGCATCGGGCATCTCGGCGATCTCAACGAATTAACCCTGATTGGCACACTTGCCGGGGTGGAAATGGGGCTGGATCTTGGTGGCGTCGTCCATTCGCGGGGCGGTGTGGCGGCAGCAATGGACTTTCTTGGATCTTCAAGAAAATAGTAAATTAGGACAATCGTGAAACTGCATGAACTGACAGCCGCTGGTGCTGTTGTGGAAATGGCGCACGGCAGCCCTGTCTTCTGCGCGCTCTGGAGCCTCTCTGGCGTGCCGGCACTTTCCCTTCCGCTCCTTGCCGGGGCGTCAGGGATGCCCCTCGGACTTCAGCTTCTAGGCAGCAGAGGTTCTTATTCCAGACTCCTTCAGGCTGCGCACTGGCTGGAGGAGATGCACCTCTCCATCATTGCATAATAAACAAGGTACAACATGATACTTCAAGCTGTTGCGCTCACTCCTGCATCATTTGCTCCCTATGGCCAGGTACTGATGGCCCAGAACGGTGTTCCTGAGCGAACGGTCTGGGCAGCCAGTGTGGAAAACCTCCGTCCCAATGCACGAGGCAACGTGACCTATATGAGCCTGGAACCGGAACACTACCCGGTCACGGTGTCCGAACTTGAACGCCACCGGTTCTCTCACCAGATCTTTGTTCCACTTGAAGGCACAAACCACCTGGTGGTTGTCTGCCCTTCAACGAATGACGGAATTCCGGTAATAAATAAGGCAATCGCTTTTCACGCAACCGGAAGCCAGACCGTCAACTACAATGCCAATGTCTGGCATGCTCCCCGGATGGTGTTGCATCATCCGGGTGCTTTCATCATGCTTCGCTGGGATACCGATACGGATGATGACACCGATCTCATCACCCTGCAACAGCCGTTTATTGTGGAACCCCCTCCGGGGATCGACATTTCCTGACCTGACGTCTTACCGTTCGACAGCAACTATTTTTTGCATTGGTAAGGATCATCCTGTATGAATGTACTGGATTACCGGAAAAAACACTGCGCCACAGGGTATCCCGTGCTCTCTTTCCTGAAAAAACAATGGTTTCTGACAGGGATAGCGTTAGCTGCTCTTCTCGGTTATATCCGGCCGGAATGGGGAGCCTCTATCCGGAACTATGACGTAATCGGTACAGGTGTCTTCCTCGCCTTTTTTTCAACGGGGTTGTGTCTTGAGACCCGTAATATCCTCCGGCAGATAACCAGTGTCAGGGCTCCTGTCGCTGCAATTCTTTCATCCCTGGTGCTCTACCCCTTTCTCGCCTGGCTTCTCGCCTCACCGTTGCTGCCTTACGAGTTTGTCATCGGGGTCTGCATCATCGGAACCGGGCCGGTCACCGTGTCATCAGGCACGATCCTGACTGCTATCGCCCGCGGCAATGTTCCGCTGTCGATACTCATCTGTATATCGACCAGTTTCCTGGCCATTTTTTCCATACCTTTTATTCTCAATGT
>JAHEMX010000085.1 GCA_024643445.1 Desulfobulbaceae bacterium
TGGGCCAATCTTAAAAGATTGGTGCCTACCATGTTACGGGGCAGTGTAATCGGAACCACGGTCGGAGCAATCCCCGGGCCGGGACCGACCATTGCGGCTGTCATTGCCTATAACGAGGAAAAGCGCTGGTCAAAAAGGGGAGACGACTTTGGTACGGGAGTCGACGAGGGAATTTCGGCGCCGGAAGCAGCCAACAATGCCGTTGTGGCAGGAGCCCTGGTTCCGGCATTATCTCTTGGCATTCCGGGTTCCGGGGCTATCGCCGTGTTGATCGGTGTATTGATAAGCAAGAATATTATCCCCGGCCCGGCCCTCTTTTCAGAAGGAGGCCCGTTAGTCCTGGCGATATTCGTCGGATTGATTGTCTGTAATCTTTTTCTGCTCCTCTTCGGGGTTTTTGGTATAAAGTATTTTGCTGCGATTCTGAAGATCCCCGGCCGACTATTGGGGCCGTTTGTCATGTTGTTATTGATTGTAGGCGCTTATTCCTATCATAACAATATCGCTCATTCCTTCATGGTTTTGGTGTTGGGGGCCATTGCCTATTGGCTCGACAGGTTCAAATTTTCCACCATTCCAGTGATCCTGGGATTTGTCATGGGTCCGATCATCGAGGTGAACCTGAATCGTGCACTGCTTATAAGCCGGGGTAATATTATACATGTCATAACCCGACCGATAACGCTGACGATTATCGTCATTGCCGTTATAACAATCCTGTTTTCATATTATCGCACCAAAAAAAGCTGACATGCAACGACGCAGCATTACACTGGTTGGTAAAGGAATTAAGGAATGGGCAGGAGCAGGCTGCAATTACAAAAAATGAAAATGTTTTGTCGGTATGATAGTTGAACGCTCCTTGAGTATAGGACAGAAAGATTCAATAGTACCAGTTCCGGTTACCTGCAAATCATAGAGAATAATGAAACAAAAGAGGCAAAGCAGCACGTTGTCTGAGTTGGCGTTCCGCAAGATTCGAGAGGATATCTTGAATGGAGAACTGCAGCCGGACCAGAAACTCCGGATTTCGATTCTAACGGACCTCTATGGAATCGGCTGGAGTCCGATACGTGAAGCGCTGAATCGATTGAGCACGTGCGGCTTTGTCGTTAAGCGCGAACAACAGGGATTTTATGTTGCAAGTGTCGATGAGAAAGGTCTTGTAGAGCTGACCAATGCGCGGATATGGCTGGATGAGGTAGCGTTTCGACAGACTTTTTGCGGCGAAACAAAAGAATGGGAAGAGCGGATCATCATCGCCCTGCATCGATTATCCAAATGCTATCCGCTCGCAGAGGATGTTGATAAAAATTATTCAAAAGAATGGCGGGAACTGCACCGTAATTTTCATTCTGAGCTGGTTTCCCATTGCGGTTCCGAATGGCTGATAAATTATTGTCATCAGTTATTCGATCAATTCACCCGATACCGTTTGATCGTTCTTGAAAAAACGCATACCGGGAAAAAGAAAAAACGCCGGGAAGAAAAAGAGCACAGCGATATACTCAGTGCCTGCCTTGCCCGGGATGTAGATCGGGCAGCGAAGCTTATGGCCTTGCACTATAAGCTTTCTACTGAAATTATCCTGGATACAGAGCTTGAATTATTAGAAAATCCATTGAGGGTAGTTCGTCGCAGCTAGAAGCCTGTCGTCATCCGCAAGGGGCGATCGGAAAAGCAATACAGCTATTGGTCATGAGCAGGGTGGCCTCGTTATCTATCAGAGGTGCCCCTGGACAAGGTGAAATACATTTTCAAAGTTTAGGTAAGTGACAATCGGTACAAGATCTGAGATTAACCATCCAGCAGGAGAAGAAACATTATGTACGAAGCATTTTTAGAACGAGAGAATACGAGAAGAGTATCGCTGTCCATGCACGAAATGGAGAGAAGATGGCAAGGTTTGCGGGAGCGCATGGCTGAACAGAACATCGATTATCTGGTCGTGCAGAGCCAACAGCGGGCGGTCGGAGGCTATTTTCGCTATTTCACCGATATGGCGGGGGCGAACTACCATATTACCGCAATTTTCCCTCGACATGAGGGCATGACCATCCTGACGCACGGACCGGCTGCTCCATCAGCTCCTGTGGCGCCACCCCCGTGGGAGAACAAGGGGGTCCGCGCAGCGATCAATATGCCCGCTTTTCCCAACGTCTGGTGGGAAGATTCCTGGGACGCTGATAATGCAGCAAAGGTAATGAAGAAAACCGATCCCAAAAAAATTGGATTGGTCGGCTTGGGCAACATGTCTGCCGCTCTCTATGAAAACCTGAAAAAGAATCTCCCTCACGTGGAGTTCGTCAACGCCACCGAATTAGTGGATGAATTGAGGATCGTAAAGAGTGAGGAGGAACTCAAACTTCTTCATGCCGCAGCCCGCATGCACGAAATAGACTGGAATCTTGCAAAGGAAATTATCAAGACAGGCGCAACCGTGAGCGAGGTATTCGAAACAATCAGGCATGGCCAGGTTCTCCAGGGCAGTGAGGAACAGCAGATCGGCATATGGCTCGGTAAGCCCGGTGGTACCGTATATCATCAGATGAACTGGGGCAACACCTGCATACGCCCCCCGTTTACCAAGGGAACCGTCATTAAGCTTCTCATCGAATCAAGCGCCGCCGGGGGATATTGGTATGACCTGGTTCGCTATCTCTGTATCGGAGAGATGCAGGAAGGGTTGCCCGAAGCCATGGAAATTGCCAAGGAAGCACGCGATATCATGGCAAAGAATCTCAAGCCGGGGATGACCGCTGGTGAAGCCATAGACGCCAGTAATGCGTTCTTGATCAGTAAGGGCTGTCCGGCGGAGACAAGACTGGCTGGACATGGGCAGGGTCTTGATCTCGTTGAAAGGCCGGTAATGCTGCACGAGGAACCTGCTAAAATGCAGGCGGGCATGATTGTTTGCCTGCACCCGACGGCAAAAACAAAGTATGCCTCAGCTTCTCTTTCCGATACCTATGTGATTGACGAATCCGGGGCCGTTCCCATTTACCAGAGCCTGTTTGATGACAACGAGATAGTCGTTACTGATTAGAATTTTCAAACCAGGCACAATACAAGAACTGCTGGTGGCCGAACACCTGCATTAATCCAATAAAGAAAGGAGTGCATTTTGACCAGCGATAAAAAGTTTTTCTATAGGTGGGACAATATCCAAACCGAGAACGTCGGAGGTGATTACAGTACCTCCAGAGGCCCGGTGATCAAGGGTGAGCAGATACAAATTTCTCTTGTCACCAAACCCCGCGGCACCGGTGCAAACCTCCATACCCATCCGAACGAGCAGTTCAATTATGTAATGCAAGGCACGTTACGTGCCACGGTCGGCGGGCAGGAAAAAATGGTCGGTGCCGGTGAAGTGATCTATATCCCAGCCGGAGTGGAGCACGCCACCATTGCCACGCAGGATGAGGATGTGATCTTTCTGGCCATTAAGGATACCCGTCACGGGATGGTTGGCAAGGCGGTCGACGCATCTGCGGGGAAATACTACGACGAGAACTTCAAACCGACTGACGAAGAATAACGGCGGTACGTACGCTTATAATCGTTTCTCTGGTTGATAAAAGGAAAAGACCTATGGTGCAGAAAAAAAAGTACTCAATTGGAATTATTCCGGGTGACGGTATAGGAAGAGATGTCATAAAGGCGACCACGATAGTCCTGGACGCCATCAATAGCAGTGGTTGTGGGTTTTCTATGAACTACCGCCATATGATTACCGGAGACGCTGCTTTTGAAAAATATGGAAACCCTTTTCCACAGGAAACCTTTGACGGCATAGCCGGGACGGATGCCGTCCTTTTTGGCGCGGCTGGCGACCCCCATACCGTGGCTGTGCTGATGGGTTTTCGACTCGGATTCAATCTGTATGCCAATGTGCGCCCTATAAAATCGCTGCGCGGGGCCAACGCTTTGAAACCAAAGGCCGATTTTGTCGTGGTACGGGAAAATACGGAAGGCTTGTATTGCGGAGCCGGCTATGTCTATAACGATACCCATGTGAATCTCAGAATATTCACCACCAAGGCCATGGAGCGTATTTTGCGCTTCTGTTTTGAGCTTGCCAGAAAAGAAGATTGGAAAAAGGTAACCTTCACCCACAAGGCACATGTTCTCACCCATACGGACGCGCCAATGAGAGAAATGTTCTATGAGATAGCGAAGAACTATCCGGACATCGAAGCAGAGGACATGACCATTGATGCCTGTGCCATGCAGATCGTCATGAATCCTGACCGGTTTGGTGTCGTTTTTGCCGAAAACGCGAACGGGGACATCCTGAGCGATGTCGGTGCCGGAGTTATTGGCGGGATGGGGTACGCCTACAGCGGCAACATCGGTGATTCAATGGGCGTCTTTGAGCCTATTCATGGCACCGCACCAAAATATGCCGATAAAAACATCGTCAATCCGAGTGCGGCAATCCTGGCGGCAAAAATGATGCTGGAATATCTCGGCGAGACAACCATGGGACAAAAAATCGAGTCCGCCTTGGAAGATGTGCTCAGTGAAGGAAAGGTCTTGACCTATCACATGGGTGGCAAGGTTTCCACCTCGGGGTTTGCTGAGGCCGTTGCCGAGAAACTGACAGCGTGATGATCAGCTGTTTTCAGGGGCATAGCGGTACGGCTGCCCGATACTGATTTAAGAGGAGATGAAGAGGTATATGACTAAAAAAGTTGGAATGATCGGGCTCGGTATCATGGGATCGTCCATGTCCGCGAATATGATAAAGGACGGTTTGACGGTCGTTGGCTGTGACAGCCCGCAAAGCAATGCTGAAAAAGTTGCCGCTCTCGAGAAAATCGGGGGTATTGGTGCGGCTTCTCCCAGGGAAATCGCTGATAAGGTGGAGGTGATTAACACCTGCCTGCCCAGTGTAAAAGCACTGGAAGATGTGGTATCCGGAGAAAATGGCATCCTTTCTTCTCGTCGCCGTGACCTGATCGTTATCGAATCGAGCACCTTCCCGCTCGAGGATAAATTTCGAATTTTCAACGTTCTTGCCGATAACGGGATCGTTATGCTTGATTGTCCGATCAGCGGAACCGGCGCTCAGGCCGTATCAAAAGACCTGAGCATCTATGCCAGCGGTGACAGGAAGGCCTATGAAGCATGTGTTGCCGTCTTTAACGGCTATGCCAGGTCGCACTATTATCTCGGTGAATTCGGAAACGGCTCCAAGATGAAATATGTCGCAAATTTACTCGTTTCCATCCATAACGTGTCGGCGGCCGAGGCCTTTGTGCTGGGCATGAAGGCCGGTCTGGCAGCGGAGGACATCTACCGGGTAGTCAGTGACGGGGCAGGAAGTTCCAGGATGTTTGAAGTCCGCGGACCGCTCATGGTGGGCGGCCAGGACGAGGATTACGATAAAGCGACCATGAAAGTCGATATCTGGCAGAAAGACGTTAAAATCATAAATGATTTTGCAAATTCGCTCGATTGCCCGACACCGCTTTTCGCAGCCGCTGCGCAGCTGTACCGGGCCGCCATGGCACAGGGGCGGGCAAAACAGGATACGGCTTCCGTCTGTTCCGTGATGGAAGAATGGGCACGGTTCAAACGATAGGTTTTTTCAGGGCATGGAGCCTGCTTTTGAGAGCGTTGCGGAAGACGAAAATCAGAACGGCGCCGCCAGGGGAATGCAGCAGCTTGTTTTATAGCCATAGCCGGGGGAGCAAGTACCGGCGGCAGGAAAAGGAAGATCCCGCGTGACCGGGTTGGAGTACGCCCTGTCAGGCCTGGTTATACTCCTGGCCTCATTCGTCCAGGGCCTGACGGGGTTCGGCTTCTCCCTGTTGGCGGTTCCCCTGCTGACCGTCGTGATCGGCGTCAAGAATGCGGTAACTCTCGGGGTTATCTGCGGGATCTGTGTAACTTTTTATAATTTCTGGACTTTGCGCAGCCACTTCACCTTGAACAGTATCAGGGAACTGGTGATCGGGAGTCTGGTCGGGATTCCTTTCGGCTCTTACTTCCTGCGCGAGACTCATGCCGCTGTTATCAGGGATCTGCTCGGCTTGGTAATCCTTGCATTTGTTTTCTTTTCATTGTTGAATTTACCGCGTGTGCGCTCTTTCAGCAGACGCTGGGGATATCTTTTCGGCCTGTCAGCGGGTCTCTGTGGCGGTGCGGTAAGCATCAGCGGCCCGCCAATCCTGATATACAGCTATATCAAGGGCTGGAATAAGGAGGAATTCAAGGGGACGATCGCCGCCTATTTTTTCGTCACGGGGCTCTTGATATTTGCCGGTCACCTGCTGACTGGCAGCACGAACGGATCGACGTTGCTCAGATTTCTTGCGCTATCGCCCTTTCTGGCCCTGGGGGCATTTGCCGGACACTCCTTTTTCACGACCATCGACAGTAAGGTGTTCCGGCGAATTATCCTGGCTATCCTCGGGATTCTGGGGATTTCAATGCTGGTTTTATGATTCCTGAACTTTTAAAGAACGAAGGAGGAGAATAAATGACTGAACTGACCTTGAAACAAGCAAATCAGATTATCGAAACCGCCCTGAAAAAGGGACAGGAACTGGGCTTCAACCCGCTGACCGTCGTGATATTAGATGCCGGCGGACATATGAAGGCCATGCAGCGCCAGGAGAAGACCAGCATCGCACGGCGTGAAATAGCCGAAGGCAAGGCCTATGGCACACTGGCCATGGGGTTCGGGGGACGGGAACTGCAGCGCAGGACGCAGAAGGGAACTCCGCTGTTCCTCGGCGCTATCAGTGACGCCACCGGCGGACGCATGGTTCCCGTTCCCGGCGGTGTGTTGATCAAGGACGCCGGCGGGAATATCATCGGGGCAGTCGGTATAAGCGGCGATCTGTCGGAGAACGACGAGATCTGCGCGGTGGCGGGTATCCTGGCCGCAGGCCTTGTTCCGGATACCGGGGATCCACTCTAATCGTTTTCGGCGCCCGCGCATTGACGCTGCGGTGCCGGGGCAACCGTTCCGGCTTTCAAGGTAGGGGTGTTGTCAACGCCGACCTTGATGCCGAAGCGATGTACACGAATAGGCACGCTGCCCCTTTATAGGAGTTCCTGAAAACCGACCCTTTGCGGGTCGGTTTTTATTTCCCCGGATATTTTTTTTCGGCTTTTTCGGCACCGTCGGCTTTGTGATAATCCTGCTGCAGGTCTCCGTCTCCGGCCGGGGACTTGACCGTGAAAAAGGTAGCCGGACCGCCCACTGAACGGCTGCGGTGGTCCGTGAAACGGGGGATGTGGATCAGATCGCCGCGTTCCACGATGCGGTCTTCATCACCCAGAATGAAATGAAGTTTGCCCTCGAGTACCAGGGTAAACTGTTCCTCGTTGGGATGGTTGTGCAGCGGCGGTCCCTCGCCCTCGGGTTTGGTGACAATGCCGGCTTTCATGAACTCCCCCGCGACCGACTGGATGATCATGGCGGGGTTCACATCGGGGTTTTCTTTCTTCATAGCTGCGATATGGTAGATAGGCATTGCTCATTCCTCCTTGGAAAAAGAGATTTTAGTCGTCCAGGAAATCCGGGACAAAAGGGCTACGTACTTCAACCTGTCCGGCCGGAAAACGATAGACTCGGAGATAAGATCATGGAGTCGTTGAAAAAGTACCGGACAGCCATCAGGCTTCAAGCGTGCGGAAGAGATTGAAAATCGGCATAATGAGTTTCCGGGGCAGCCAAAAAAGTTCAGGGCTGTGCGTGAGCAGTGAAAGGACCGTTCCTGACCTCAAAAAAGATAGACAACTAATTAGAAACATAGAAGAAAGGTAAAACTCTGAGGAGCGGTTGTCAAGAATAAACCGATCCTTTCGGAATGCTTTTCGACGCCTCGAGTTTTTTAGCCAACCTCAGGTTGGAAAAGATTTTGCGGAGGCGGCACTGAAACCCCTTGAACAAGGCAGACACATGACTGATACACGCACCGTAAACCTGGCCCTCATCGGCGCCGGGGCCTGGTCCGGCTCGGTGGCCGATGCCATGATGAAAAGCAGCAGGGTCAAACTGGTCACCTGCTACGACCCGATGCGCGACAAAAGAGAGGCCCTGAGCGCCCGGTTCGGCTGCGGGAATGAACAGAGCTACGAAGCGGTTCTCAAGCGGAACGATATCGACGGTCTTCACCTGGCGACGCCGAACCACCTGCACGCGGAGCAGACACTGCTTGCCGCCAGCTATGGGAAACATGTCTTCGTTGAAAAACCGATTGCCAACACCATGGCCGACGGCAGGGAAATGATCGCCGCCTGTCGGGAGGCAGGGGTGGTCCTGATGGTGGGGCAGCACCTGCGGCGGCTCACCGGCATCCGTAAATTAAAGGAACTGATCGATGGTGGCACGATCGGCAGCCCGATCCAGATCGAAGGCAACTATTCACAAAATCTCGGATTTGCGCTGACGCCCGAGAGTTTCCGCTGGCGGGGGGATGACAGTGGCTGTCCGGCGGGTTCGCTGATGACCATGGGCATCCATCATGCGGATGTATTCAATTACCTGTTCGGTCCCATCAAAACGGTATTCTCCTATTTCAATCACCTCCATATCCCTGCTCCCGTCGAAGACGTGACGACAACTATTTTTCAATATGAAACGGGCGTTCTGGGCTACCTGGGGTCCAACTACGCGTCGCCGAAGGCGGTCTGGTTTTACGTGTACGGCACCGAAGCGAATCTTCTCTGCACCATCACCCCGCCGGAGCTGCCTTTTGAAGAGTATCTCCGGTGGTGGCAGCAGGTGGACCAGGACACCGATGTCCAGCTATTCAGAAAAGGAAAAACCGGCTCCTCAAAAGTTCCGCTGGTACGGGGAAACCCGATATTGGAAGAAATCGACGAATTCGCCGAGTGCATCCTTACCGGCGCCCGGCCGGAAACCGACGGGGAAGGGGCGCTGTCCGCCCTGTCTTTCATCCGGGCCGCTATCGAATCCGCCGGCACCGGCAGGCAGGCAAGGCTTGCAGCCTGAGCCGAAATTCCCGTGACCTGTCTGGGTTGAACGTCTTTCTGTCTGGCGATGCGGCCCGTTTGGAAAAACTCAGGCAAACAGTCGAAACGTTTTCAATACTCCTTATACTTTCGCGGTTTGGTCGATTTAATGGTCCAGCCGATCGAAATGATGGTGAGAACCAGGAAAAAAGCCGAAATGGGCCTGGTCGCAAACAGCCAGGGATTCGGGTCCGTCATCAGGGCCACGCGCATATTGGTCTCGGCAATCGGGGTCAAGACCAAACCCAGCACAAACGGGGCCAGGGGTACTTTCAGTTTGACCATGAAGTAGGCGATAATGCCGGAAATGGACACGAGATACAGATCAAACAGGCGATAGCTGACCGAGTAGGCGCCGACGACGCAGAATACGAAGATAAGCGGCGCCAGTAATGCCCGGGGAATTCTCAAAAAGAAGACCGCGACCCGGACAAAATAGATCTGAATCAGCAGCACCGTAAAATTGGCGAAAATAAACGCCATGAACAGGCCGTAGGCGAGCTCGGGCTGGGTGGAGATAAAGAGCGGTCCGGGCTGGATGCCGTGCAGCACGACGGCACCCATCATGATCGCCGAGATGGCATTTCCTGGAATACCCAGCGTTATCATCGGTATCAGACTGCCGCCGGCCACGGAACTGTTGGCCGCTTCCGAGGCGATGATGCCTTCCGGAATTCCGGTGCCGAATTTTTCCGGGCGCTTGGAAAATTTTTTGATCTGATCGTAGGCGAATATGTTCGATATGATCGATCCGGCCCCCGGCAGCGCGCCGATAAAGACCCCGACTCCGGTTGCAAACAGGGTTTCCTTGTAATGTTTCAGTGTAACCAGCAGAGAGCGCAAAACCGGAATCCGCGGCGCTTTATCCGTCTTCGGGGCATCTTCCGTCCAGCTCTCCGTTTTTTCCACATCCTTCATCAGCTGCGAGACGGCATACATGCCGATCATCGCGGGCACAAAGGGAATCCCGCCCATGAGGATATTGAAGCCGAAAAGCAGGCGACCCTCATTGAAGATCGGATCCGCACCGACCGTTCCGGCAATCATGCCGAGGACGCCGGCAATCAAGCCCTTGATGACCGAGCCGCCGCCGATGGTCGCCAGGATCGTCATGCCGAAAACGATGAGCGAAAAAAGTTCCCAGGGACCGAATTTTAGGGCGCCATTGGCGATAGCCGGTGCGGAAAACATCAGCACCAGGCAGCCGATCAGGCCGCCGAAAAAACTGGCCCAGATGCCGATGCCCAGCGCCATGCCTCCTTCACCCTTGCGGGCCATGGGGAATCCGTCGAAAACCGTTGACACGGCTCCGGGCGTTCCGGGTATGCCGATCAGTATTGCGGTTACGAGTCCTCCCGACATGCCGCCGATATAAACACCGCACATGGTGGCCAACCCCTGCATGGGGGTCATCCCATAGGTAAACGGCAGGGTGACCGCCACCGCCATCGGCACCGACAGGCCGGGGAGTGCGCCGAAGATGATCCCCCCGAGGGAACCGATTACTACCAGCAGTACGACGGTGGGGTCCGTCAGAACTGAAAAGCTATGCAGGACCGCACTGAAATAATCGCCCATTT
>JAHEMX010000551.1 GCA_024643445.1 Desulfobulbaceae bacterium
AAGGATAACGAGAATTTTCATAGGCGCGCGTGTGGACAAGCATGAAGGTTTCGGTCTTTACGAGTAGCCGGGAGAACAGCCTCTCTCTTCAGCCTGCAGTCCCGACTGATAACTTGACCGTAAATTGATGACGGTGGTTTCCACTAAGGGTTTATACACCGGCAATGTAAATTTTTTCTAGAAAAAGGTTGCATTTCAACCCGGAGTCATTATAGTTGCCTCGCCTGGCAATCAGGTGAATGTTAATTGCACTGAATTGAGCACTCTACTGGCTCCTGATGGAGCTTTTACATATTGGGCCCTGCTTCCGAGCGGGCCCTTTTTTTATTTGGCATCTAGACGAGCTGCGCCACCTGCCTTGATTTAAAACGAATAACCTGATTATTCAAGGTACCCTAAAGAATATTGCTTGCCAACTCTGCCAGGTCGGATCGTTCTCCTTTACGAAGGTCGATATGGGCATACAGATGCTGGCCCTGCATTTTATCAATCAGGTTACTCAGTCCATTGGATCTGATGCCGAGGTAGGGGTGATCTATCTGGTTGATATCTCCGGTCAGCACGATTTTTGTACCCTCTCCGGCCCGGGTTATGATTGTTTTAACTTCGTGCGGGGTCAGATTCTGAGCTTCGTCCACGATCATGTACATTTTTACCAGGCTGCGGCCGCGGATATAGGCAAGTGGTTCAATCGCCAGTTTTTCTTCATCGAGCATTTTCTGGAGTCGCTGAAACATCTCGCTTCTTTCGGGGAATTGTCCCCTGATGACACCAAGGTTGTCGTAAAGCGGCTGCATGTAAGGTTTTATTTTCGACTGGATATCGCCCGGCAGGTAGCCGATGTCTTTATTGGAGAGCGGCATGACCGGCCGCGTGAGCAATATCTGTCGGTATTTGGACCGGGTTTCCAGGGCTGCGGCGAGTGCCAGCAGGGTTTTGCCTGTTCCGGCCTTACCCGAAATGGTCACCAGTTTGATGTCGGGGTTGAGCAAGGCATGAACGGCAAAGGATTGCTCAGCATTTCGCGGGACAATGCCGTAAACGCTCTCCTTGTTCACCCGCCTGATGACGAATTCGTTTTCGAACTCGCCGGGCATAAAAGAGGCAAGCGCTGATTTCTTCCCATTTCGCAGGACGATATACTCGTTGGGATGCAGAGGCTTTTCCGGATGATAGTCATCGGTTGAGAGACTGCCGCCCTGTTCATAGAGCTGTTCAATCAACCGCGCCGGAATATTCTCTTCATAGCGGCAGCCGGAATAAAGATGAGCCGGATCACGCACATGATCGGTTGTATAATCTTCGGCAGCCAGTTTCAGGGAACGTGCTTTCATACGGAGATTGACATCCTTGCTTACCAGGATGACACGATGCTTTTTCTTTTCCAGAGACGTGTGATAAGCAATGTTGAGTATCCGGTGATCGATCTTGTCAGTGTTCGGGAATATTTTGCAAAGGTCGGGGTGCGGGTCCATGTCAAGGCACACGGAAATATTACCTTTTCCGTCGCCGATTTGAATTCCGCCATTAAACAGCTTGTCCGCACTCAGCACATCCAGTTCCCTGACGAACTCACGGGCGTGGAAATTGATTATCTGACTGCCTTTTTTAAACTGGTCGAGCTCTTCAAGGATTGAGATGGGAATGATAATGTCATGTTCATCAAAGTGGTGGATGCAGGAGCTGTCGTGCAGGATTACGTTGGTGTCGAGAATGAAAATCTTCTTGCGTGTCGGCATAGCAGTTCTTTCGGCGTAGATTCTTGAGGCTACCCTGATTTAAGCGGCATGGTGGTGGCACGCCCTGGCCACGCGACCGTTGCCTCATAGTAGTGCTGCATTACCTCCTGGAATGAGTGAATAAAGGGATTGTTTCAATCATTTTACACTAAAATACTGTTCTCCATATAACGTTTTCGTTTCTGTTCCCTCAGTTTTTCAGTGTCAACGATGACCAGTCCATCAACACAATTGTTGAAAGCCGCATCAATATTGAAATCGAGAAAGACGACCCCGCCGGGTTCACACAATTCTGTATACTGTTTGTACAGCGGTGGAATGGCTGTACCAAGGTTGTTTAATAATGATTTCAATTTTTTTAAGTCAGCACGATAATCGTTCCCGCAAAATTCCATCTGCAACTGCGCGGGCGGCTGCGAGAAGAAAAATGGATTTCGGGAGAAGGAGATGCTGGTGTCGGCTGAGAAGTAGAGTTTGTAAAAGTAAATCAACAGCTCTTTTGCCTTTTGCGGGGTGGCATTGCTGATACTGACCGGGCCGAAGAGATAGCGGAAATGGGGCTGTTTGGCCAGATAGGCGCCGATGCCATACCAGAGGTAGTCGAGGCTGCGTTTCCCCCTATAGCGCTGCTGGACGAAGCTGCGTCCAAGCTCCAGGCCGTTTTCCAGAAAATAGCTCCTGTTCCGATCGAGTTTGAAGAGACTGCCGGTATAAAGTCCCTCTGTCCCTCTCTCTTGTAGGACCCGGCCGGCGTCAACAAACCGGTAGGCTCCGGCAATTTCCAGATCATCTTCATCCCAGAGCAGAAGATGCTGATAATACTGGTCGAAGTGATCAAGATCACGCCGTTTTCCCGTCCCTTCCCCAATTGAGCGAAAGGTTAATTCGCGCAGCCTGCCTACCTCTCTGATGATGGGTGAAGGATCCGGCGTTTCGAACAGGTAGATAGCCTTCCCGTCCGGAGTCCTGCCAAGAAGTTCACCATAACGGATGGCCTTTTTCAAGTCCGCCCTGCGTTCGGGATGGGCGATGGCCGTCTCGGTGGCGAGCAGCGGTTTCTTCCCTGAGCCGAGGTGATAGACATGCTTCTTGAACAGCCTGACCTTT
>JAHEMX010000552.1 GCA_024643445.1 Desulfobulbaceae bacterium
CCTATTATATGGCGCTTGATGAGTTCAATGAAGTTCTTGACATGCTTGTTAAGACCAATGGCCAGTTGCAGGCCCTTGCCTTGAGCGGCGGTGAACCCCCGCTTCATCCGCAGCTTTTTGATTTTTTAGAAGCCGCCCTGAAAAGAAAAGAAATCAGCCGGGTTGACATGTTAACCGGCGGTATGCGGATTTCCAGGGATGAAGAATTTGTTAAAAAACTGGCCAGCTATAATCCCTACATTTACGTGAACCTCTCTTTTGACGGCTTTAAGAGCGACCCTTATGTCTACATCCGGGGCAAGGACTATCTGGATACCAAGCTCAAGGCATTGGAAATGCTGAGAAAGTATGAGATCAACACAACCATTCAGACGATTGTTGCCAAGGATAAAAATGAAGACCAGGTAGGAAAAATAATTATGGACCTGGTCAATGAACCGTTCATCAAAGGGTTCATTTTTCAGCCCCTTATGTGGGCCAAGGGGGCGCCTGATGATATTCTGGACCCCATGAACCGGGTAACGATGCCGGATGTCATGAAGGCAATCGAGGAGCAGACGTCGGGGATGTTAACCCGGGATGATTTTTTTAACTCCTGTGAATATTTCGAGTGTCAGCAGTGGGCGTATGTGGTGGCGGGGAAGAAGCGGCCCAAGGCTATTACAAGGGTTGTTCCCAAAGAGTCCATGATGGAGGTGACGGATTCTGAGAAGCTGTTCAGCTTTGAGAAATTTGAGAAGGTCGTTTTAGACCGGCTCCCGACCTCGCTGCAGCCTGAAACGCGGGATAAAGACAGTCTGGCAAAATGGGAAAAAATCGTAAAGCTTGTGAATATTCATCATTATATGGATCCTCATGATTTTGATCTTTCCAGGCTGAAAAGATGCTGTTTCCATATGTCGACATCATCGCCCAAAAAGCTTCTCAGACCTGTATGTCTGTATAATTTGTACTTTCGTAATCAAGATGAAAGATGGAAATAAACAGGTGTTGAAAAACTATTGCGCTTGATAATACGGCGTTAAAATTCGACTCAAAATGCTCATTTATAGGCATAAACTCCGCTGTTTCGTCGAATTTTGTCTTGTATTCCCTGCGCTCATAACGTTTTTCAAAAACCTGTTACCATTCGCAAAAAGCAATATTTACGCAAGATGGGAGAAACGAAAATAGAAGACCTTTTGCTTGAGTTCTGCAACATATCAGAGGACAGATGCGCCGGCCGTGAGGCGCAGAAGACATTGCCGAAGAAAATATTCGGTTATTTCTGCACCTATTTTCCCGTAGAAATTGTCCATGCAGCCGGTCTGCTTCCGATGCGGATCCTGGGAGAGAGAAAAAGCCTGGTCCATGTGGATGCCTATTTGCCCTCATTTGGCTGCTCTTTTGTCCGGACTGCCATGGAACTGGTACTTGACGGGAGTCTGGATCATCTTTCCGGCGTCGGCTTTTCGCATACCTGCGATTCCATACAGGTCCTTTCAGGCGTCTGGAGCACCGTTTTTAAGAACCAGTTTGTGACGAATATCATTTTCCCTTCAAAATTAAATGACCCCGCAAGTTTCAGATTTCTGCTAAGAGAACTTGAGCTATTCAAGAAGAGCCTGGAAGAATTCCTGGACATCTCCATCGGCGAAGAACAGCTGCGGAACAGTATTCATGTTTATCAAAAGAAAAGATCGCTGCTCAACGACCTCTATGGATTGAGAAAAAGATATTCGGGATCCCTTAAAGGCAGTGACATATTGAGTGTGGTTAATTCCGGCATGCTCATGGACCCGGAGCACCACAACCGGATGCTGGAGCAGTTATTAGATCTTGTAAAAGAGAGTGCTGCGCCGGAAGAAGATTGGCAAAGTCGGGCAAAAGTGGTCCTGGCAGGAAATATTTGTGCCTTCCCGGATATTGTCAAAATAATCGAGGATTCCGGGGCTGTGGTTGTTGACGACCTATTGTGCACAGGGGCCCGATCGTTTATGCGCGCTGCAGACAGTCACGAATCGGCAGAAGAAACCGATGCCCTGTCGTATATTGCCGGCCTGTATTTGAATAAGTTTCCATGTCCGGCCAAATATCACTCAGAGATAAAAAGGGATGAGGCGCTGCTCGCTTCCGTGGAAGACAGCGGGGCGGAAGGAGTGATATTTTTACTCATACGATTATGTGATCCCTATGCGCATGACTACACGTTGTTAAAAAAAACATTGGTGAAAAAAGGCTGTCCAAGTCTGGTTGTTGAGTATGAGCAGCAGACATCATCGTTTGAGCAGATTCAGACCAGGGTGGGAGCATTTGTTGAAAGCATTAAACGTTGATGGCATCGTCAGAAGTCCCATCTACTGCGTTGTAGCGGTTTTTCAACTTTTCAATATACTGCTTGTATTATTTCAATTTTGAAAAACCGCTACGCCTTGCCAAATTTTATGTGATTGGTGAAACTTCTGACTTAGGCTTAATAAAGATTCATCAAAGGATTCTGATGGCGATAAAACGATACCGAAACAGGTTAAAAAGCGTATTCCTTCTGAACGAGCACATATTTGCGTATTATAAGGAATTGGCCAATGCCCGTAAAAAAGGAAAGCTGGTCGCCTCCTTAAGCCTTGGCTTTCCGTCAGAGCTTTTGCAGGTGTTTGATATCCTGCCGATGTATCCCCAGAATCACGCGGCGATGTATGCCACCCTGGGTCATTCAAAAGAGGCGATTGATGAGATCGAGGGGAAGGGCTACTTAACTGATATCTGTTCTGAAATAAAAATCAGCCTGGGAACCTTGCTCCATGATTTTCAGCTCAGCTTCAAGCTGCCGAAGCCCGATATGGTTCTATCCTCCAGTAATGTCTGCC
>JAHEMX010000553.1 GCA_024643445.1 Desulfobulbaceae bacterium
ATCAGTTCTGTTCGGCCTCTTTCTTCATCTCAGCATAATGAGCAGATTCACTGATTTTTTCGGACTGAATTCTTTCAATATCCGCCCTGGTCAGGTGAAACATTCCGCAAGCCGGACAACTGCCGTCGAAATTGTCCCCGACGGCCCGAGCCTTCAGTTCGTCTATCGTCAGATGATCCACGTAGCCGCAGGCACCACTCGGGTTTTCGGCACGCACCCGGGGTCTGCCGGGTCTCCTTGCTTGTTCAATCATTTTTTTCTCCAAGCGCCGGGTCCCTCTTTCCTGACGCGACCCAGGCTGATTATGCAAACCCGGCAAATCATGTCAGCCAATGTGTTTGATAACCAAAAAAGGTACTACAGTCAAGAGAACCTTGCCGGCACGGAAATTCCTGAACCGGCACCGAGATAGTATCGGATAATCAGTTTGTAATGGTATCCAGCAACTTTCCGTTTGCGTCAACTATTTCAAGAGCTATCGGGATACCGCCATCCAGGCGGTGCGTCGCGCAGGACATTCACGGGTCGTAGGCCCTGACCGCCATCTCCACCTTATTCAGGAGGGTCTGATCATAAACACCCTCTTTTATCAGCGAAGTTGCCGCCTGCTTAACGCTCATGTTCATCGGACCGATGTTATGAGTGGTGCCGACAATCAGATTGGCCTTTTCGATACACCCGTCGGCGTCTGTCGTATAGTCGTGAATCAGTGTGCCGCGCGGTGCCTCTACAATGCCGACGCCCCGGCCTGCTCCCGGCTCAACCTTGGCCCGAACGTTGGTATCGGTGATGCCGTCCCAGTTCAGCAGCTCCATACTGCGCTCACAGGCATAAACCAATTCGATCAGACGGGCGTAGTGATACAGAAGCGTCGCCTGTGCCGGCCTGCCGAAGGCACAGCGAAACTCCTCAAGAGCTTCCTGAGCCTTTGGGGTTGCCATCTGGTCACAGACGTTTATCCGGGCCAGGGTATTGGCCCGATAAATACCTTTCGGCGCGTCAAGGTCCAGGGAAAATCCTTCCGCCCAAGACTTGGCATACGGCATTTTACCGTAACCCCAGGGTTCAACGTGCTCGCCAATGTAGTCGAGGTAATCATCACCTTCAAAATCGGTGTAGGTGCCGTCGGCTTTCATCAGGCGCTGCTTCCCATCGTATATCCTGAAGGATCCGTCAGACCGATCAACGGTGCCGAGGAAACCGGTTTTGATCACACCCAGTTCACCGATAACCTCAAGGTACTTGGCAAACACGTTGCTCTTGGCAAAATCAAGGGCATACAGAGAAAAATCAAGAAGCGTCCGGATATCCCTGAGCAGTTCGACTCGCTCGGCTTCCCGCATCGGCTTGGAAAACCCCCCGGTAACAGCAGCAATCGGATGTATCGCTTTACCGGCGAATCGATCGATCATCATCTGACCAAGCTGGCGCATCTTGACCACCCGGGCGGCAAGTTCCGGGGCCGCCTTGACAACGCCGATGACATTCCTGACGGAATAGTCGGCGTCCGGCCCGAGAACAAAATCCGGGGCCGCCAGGAAAAAGAAGTGCAGGATCTTGTCGTTGATATGGGCCATGACCTGCAACAACTCCCGAAGCTTATGCCCGGTAGGCGTCGGCGTGACGCCGAAACATTTGTCCACAGCCTTGTTCGAGGCAGTATGATGCATCCAGGGGCAGATGCCGCAGATACGGTTAACGATGCGGGGAACCTCCTCGGCCGGTCTTCCCTCGATAAATTTTTCAAACCCGCGCAGTGACATCAGGCTCAGGTAGGCATCTTCAACGTTCCCGTCGTCGTTGAGATGTACGGAAATCCTGGCATGCCCCTCTATGCGGGTAACCGGCTGAATAGTTAATACTTTACCCATTTCACCCATCCTCCCTCACTGCCGCCTTCCTTGGAGCCCGCAGATTACCGTGAGCGCCACTGAAGCGTAACAACGATCGGCGATCTACTACCGACTTGAAATCGATGCCGTTACTGGCCAGAGCATTCATCATATCAAGCATCTGGTTGCCTTTTGGCAGTACCGGACCGAAACAGCCCCGGCAGGGAACACGGGCATCAATACAACTCGGTGCTTCGCGCCTGGCGCAACCGGCAGCAGTTACCGGCCCCATACACATATACCCCTGCTCGAGCAGGCAGCGCATCTCGCTTATCGGCTTTTCCGGATCAAACGCGACATTTTCCAGGTAACGCTTGACCTTGGTTACCCGGCCCCTACCCTCTCTTCGCGTCGGGCAGGTATCGCAGACACTCTTCGTCGGCAGCACCGGATCTCGATCTTCCAGCAGGGCGGTAATCACCTCGGCAATATGCATCGGATTCGGCGGGCAGCCCGGTAACTGCAGGTCTACCTTGACCTTTTCATCGCAGGCATAGGTTCTCTCGAGCAGTTTCGGCACGCCCTGATCGGGAAGGCAGGCGTCCTGATCAGTCGATTCACTCCGGTAAACTTCGGCAAAACTCTTGCGGCTGTCCTGGCCATTCATCAGGGCGGGAATGCCGCCCTGGGTAGCGCAGGAACCGAGAGCAATGAGCACCTTGCATTTCCTGCGCATCTGCTGAAGGACTTCAAGGTGCTCTTCATTGGAAACGCCGCCCGTAACAATACCGATGGCGGCCTCCGGAATCTGCATCTGACCGCCCTCATCGCCGCACTGGCCATAATATTTATGGTCCATGATAACCGGGGCATGCACGATATCGAGGTGCTCGGTCAAAAGCGGTACCAGGGCTTCGCCAATGTTCAGTATGGCGATTTCGCAGCCGGAACAGGAGCTCAGCCATTCTAAAGCAGTCTTGACAGCCATCGCATCCTCCCTTTATCCTGCCTG
>JAHEMX010000554.1 GCA_024643445.1 Desulfobulbaceae bacterium
ACACCTAACTGTTTAGATTTAATCAGCTATTTTGCTGTTTGTAAAGAGAAAACTATAAAAAAATCTTTTCCAGCTCTTTTGCGCTAAGAAAGCGATATGAGCCGGTTTTTAGTGATCCAAGCGCAAGCTTCCCGTAGGCAATGCGTTTCAGGGCGATTACCGGGTGTCCTACGGACTGAAACATCTTTCTTATCTGGCGTTTACGTCCTTCGTGGATGGTAATGCGAAACAGAGCGTTTTGCTCTTTTCGTTTGATAATGGTTATTTTCGCCGGCCAGGTCTTTCGCCCCTCAAGTTCTATCCCCGTTTCCAGGGCTTTGATTTTGCTCTTTGCCGGGATACCTGCCACCAGCGCTTCGTACGATTTGGTTGTCTCGTGGCTTGGATGCAGGATCCTTTGCGCTAAAGCGCCATCGTTGGTCAGGAGCAGGGCTCCCTCGGTATCGAGGTCGAGTCGTCCGACCGGAAATACGCGGGTTGCTATGTTTTTCAGCAGTGAGGTTACGATGGGTCTGCCCTGCGGATCGGAAAGGGTGGTGACATAACCCTGCGGCTTGTTGAGAAGGACATAGACATGGGGCTGTTCACGATGTTCTACTTTTTTATTATCACAATGAACACTTTGGGCATCCGGATCGATCTTTAACCCCATTTCCGTGACGACCCTGCCATCGACCCGAACCCTGCCCTCCCTGATCATCTCTTCGGCCCTGCGCCGTGAGGCGATACCGCTCTGGGCCAGATATTTCTGCAGTCGCACCTGTTTCGTCAGCGCCATTGCCTGGGGATGATCCGGTCAAATTTTTCATCAACGATCTGCCTTGTTTTGCTATCCACCTCCAGGACTTCGGTATACCAGGGTTTCATGCGGCAGTCGAAAACAATCGGGGCCTGAAGTCCGACATGAAAACGTCGGACGGAAGTGGCTGAACCATGAATATCGGCGGCGGGTTCAAAGCGGGTAAAAAACGTCCAGAGAAATTCCTGCATGGAACAGGTTGCCGCGCGGCTGTCGTCAACGAGCACAAGGGCCGGCCACTCTTTCAAATCAGCACATCCGGCCAACCGATCGGCAAGGTCCGGCTGTTCCTGGTACGGCTCGCCCTGAACGACCAGTGTACCGGGAAGAAAAGCGACGGGATTAGCGCATCCCGACGGCAGCGTGGCGCTGAAGGCTGACGGCAGCTCCCTGATCTTATCGCGGCCAAGCCCCATAAGCATGGCCTTGGAGCCCTTATTAACCGATGGCCCGGTATAATCAAGGGTATCCTGTGAAACATTGGCAAAAACAAAGAGATCCCGGTCCCAGCGGACTCGTTCGAGTACGTGACACCAGAGTTTTCCGAAATCGCCGATAGGGACGGAGCCGTCAGTAATGATCAGGAATTTGGTGAGGGACAGCTGGCCTTCGCCGAGTATCCTCAGACCGCTGGCAAATGCTTCGCGCGGGTAGCGGTCTGAAACGCGGGCTGCCGCGAGGCAGTGAAAACCGGTTTCACCAAATGTTTTCAGCTCCCTGACTCCCTTCATGACCAGAGGGAAAAGAGGAGACAGCAGATCCTGGAGATAATCGCCGATGAAATAATCCTCCTGCTTCGGCCTGCCGACAACGGTTGCCGGGTAAATGGCATTGTTGCGGTGGTAGAGATGGGAAACCTGGAATACCGGATAATCATGCTGCAGGGAATTATAGCCGTAGTGATCACCAAACGGTCCTTCAGGATGCCTGATGTGTGGCGGTACGACACCTTTAATCGCGAACTCGACCGTGGCCACAAGACGGTGCCCCCCGCGCGGGTCCTCGATAACAGGCAGTTTTTTCCCCAGCAGCAGAGAGGTGAGCATCAGCTCCGGAATATCTTCGGGAAGCGGTGCAATGGCTGACAGCATCAGCGCCGGCGGCCCTCCGATGTAGAGGGTCAGGGGCAAAGACTGATTGAGCTTTTCCGCTTCCCAGTAATGGTAGCCGCCACCCTTATGGATCTGCCAGTGAATGCCGGTTGTCGTTTCATCATGCCTCTGGATGCGATACATGCCGAGGTTATGCCCCCTGCCGCCTGGATGTTCGGTATAAACGAGCGGCAGGGTTACAAAAGGTCCCCCATCGCTATGCCAGGAGGTCAGCATCGGCAGACTGCCGAGCCGGGCCGGGATCTGGCAATTTTCAAGAATGGGCGCCGTACTGGTTTTTTTCAGGCCGATCCTGCTTGCATCGAGAAAGAGCTTCCGATTCTGCCATAATTTAGATGGCGTCGGCGGCATGATGGTCTCGGCAAGATTGACAATATCCTGGACGAATTGCCGGGGCTTGGAGCCAAAGGCCAGGTCCAGACGGCCTGCTGTACCGAAAAGATTGGTAACAACGGGAAATCCTGCCCCCCTTACCTTGGTGAAAAGCAGAGCGGGGCCTTGTTTGTCGATGACCCGGCGATGTATTTCTGCGATTTCCAGGGCTGGGTCAACCTCTTCTTCTACAACCAGAAGCTCTTTTTTCTCCTTCAGCAGATCGATAAATAGGTGAAGATCGTGTAGCGGTCTCATTGGTGGTGAGGGGAGTTTGTCGGTTTAATTTATTCGGGGCAGCCGTTGTCTGATTCTTCAGACCGCAGGAAAAGGGAATGATATTCCTTCTTAGACAGGTGCTTTCTCAGTAATGTGCCTGTTAGATCGACGAGCCTGTTGATATCCCCGGAGGAAAGACGTGCTGCCAGAACCTCGGCACAGTCTTTGCTGCCGAGGAGCTGAAGGTAGAGTGCGCAGGAAATCCGGTCCTGTTCGGTGCTGAGGCCAAAACAGATTTTACCTGGATCGATGTTCATTGACGGCCTAATAGCAATTTAGA
>JAHEMX010000086.1 GCA_024643445.1 Desulfobulbaceae bacterium
GACCCTTATGGCCTCAAGGACCGGTTGGACATTGTGCTCGCCAAGCAAAAACATCACGATGTCGGTCTGGGATTCGAGGGTCAGACCGAAAAATGTTTTCGCTTCATGAATCCCCGTTCCCCGGGCCGGAATAATTGTCGCACCGGTAGCACCGGCGGCCTTTCCGGCGTCAACGACACGATCAGTATACGCTGGTTTTACACTCGCTAACACAACCTTAAACTCCATTATAAACCTCCCTGTATCTTCTCTTTACCACGAGGAATCCGTCGTGTGGTGCGCCAATGGGTGAATTGAGCATAGGCCAGCACGGAAATAATCGGAAAAAGACTGGCAAAGGCGATGAGGCCAAAACCATCAAGTGCCGGGTCTCTTCCCGGGACGGTGCCGGCCAGGCCGAGTCCAAGGGCCGCAACGATCGGAACCGTGACGGTTGATGTCGTAACACCTCCCGAATCATAAGCCAATCCGATAATCTGTTTAGGCGAAAATATCGTCTGTACGATGACAATGATATAGCCGGCCAGAATGTACAGATAAAGCGGTGTCCCGGTGACAATGCGAAAGGTTCCCAGCGCTATGCCGAAGGCGACGCCAAGGGCCACGACGATTCGCAGTCCCCAGTTATTGATGGTACCGGCAGAGACCTCGCTCGCTTTCTGGGCAACCGCCATCAGTGACGGTTCGGCAAGGGTGGTGGAAAATCCGATGAATGCCGCAAAGAGATAGACCCAACCATAATGTGTCCAGTCAGCGGAAGCGTGTTCCGACGCTAGTATTCCTAAAAATGCAGGATCTGAGAGCTGCTGAGCCATTGATTCCCCCAGGGGAAACAAAGATTTTTCCAGACCTATCAGGAACAGGGACAGACCGACAATAACATGGACGATGCCGATCAGCACGCTTCGCAGGCGTGGCACCGGTTGCCTGACGACTACCAGCTGAAAAAAAAGTATCAGCAGCACGATGGGCAGGACATCAAGCAGGGTGCGAAACAGGATGTGAATAAATTCTATGATATAGTCCATATCCGCCGCTCCTAGCCAAACACCAGAAGGCCATAGCCCATGACAAAAATCATCGGCAGCAGCGAGGCGAAAGCGATCAGGCCAAATCCGTCCACCAGCGGATTTCTCCCCCTGATAACGGTGGCAAGGCCGACACCAAGGGCGGTGACCAGCGGCACCGTGACCGTCGAGGTGGTAACACCGCCGGCATCATAGGCAATACCGATTATCTCCTTCGGGGCAATCAGGGTCATCAGCATAACCAGAAAATAACCGCCGAGTATCAGATACTGGATGGGATATCCCTTGAGAATACGAAACACGCCGATAACAATGGCCAGGCCGACCGAAATGGCCACTGACATGCGTAATCCGAAGGCATAGCTTTTCTGGGCCGCCGCCGACGTATCCAGCAAACCGCCGGCGGCGGCAATCTGGGCGGACTTTGCCGCAACGGCAATAAGGGAAGGTTCAGCAACGGTTGTTGCAAATCCGAGGGCAAAGGAGAAGAGCAGGAGCCACATCACCGAGCCTTTTCTGGCCAGGGCATCGGCAAGGCTTTCGCCGATGGGAAAGAGACCGGTCTCAAGTCCATGAACAAACAGGCTCAAACCGGCTACCACCAGCAGACCGCCAAACAGCATATCCACTACCTGCGGCAGCGGCTGCCGGATCACCACCAGCTGAAAGAAGGTAATGACCGCAATAATCGGAACAAGATCAGTAAAGGAGCTGAGCAGTCGGCCGATCGTGGATTTGAAAATTTTCGCTGTTATACGCTCCCCCGATACCAGAAGTTAAGCCATGAGAGGGCCGTGCATAATTGAGTTATTCGCTGGTGATCAAGTCAGGCGAGAAATGTTACCGTCAGGCGCCCTGAAAGAAGTACCCCTGGGGTGCAGATAGTTGCTATTCCGATAATAAAATTTCAAGCATAACAAAGAGATCCAGTGAATCGACGATTATTCAAGGTATCCATTAGCTTCAAGTAGACAGTTGTTCTCATCGAATGCAACATGCTCGCAGCAATTCAGCCGGCGTCTTTCGGATGGCGCTTTTTGAAATTGGTGTTGAAAAGACCAATCCGTGAGCGGAGAATGGCAGGTACGGAAAAGCTCTAGTTCATCCTGCCACAGCATTTCTTGTACTTCTTTCCTGAGCCGCACGGACACTCGGCATTCCGGCCAATCTTGTCGCCTTCCCGTTTCACCGGTGCCTGCGTTTTCTGGTCCTCTCCGGCTGCCCCCTTGTTGAGCAGCAGCTGTTGCGCCTGACGGGCCCGCCGCTCCTGCTCCATTCTCTCGACGTCTTCCTGCTGAACGAGGCGCACATGCATAAGGGTTTTTATGATCTGTCGCTTGACTGTTTCGATCATCAAGGTGAACAGGTCAAAGGCCTCTCTCTTGTATTCATTCAGCGGGTTTTTCTGGCCATATCCCCGCAATCCGATGCCTTCCTTCAGGTGATCCATATTCAGCAGATGCTCTTTCCAATGGCTGTCAACGATCTGCAGCAGGACAATACGTTCCACCTGCCGCTGATTCTCGACACCATTGGCCTCTTCCTGCGCCCGCTGCGCCTGCTCGGCGATTTCATGGAGTTTTTCCCTGAGCGTATCCGCCTTTAAAGCCCCACGTTCTTCCTGGCTCCAGCCGGGTTTGCGCGCAAAAAGCTCGATGACCTGCTGCTCACAGTAGTCCCAGTCCCAGTCTTCAGCCGACACACGATCCTGTGCTACCTCATCGACAATGCCGTCAATCAGATCGTCGGTCATGTCCTGCAGCACGTGCTGCAGGTTTTCTCCATCGAGAACTTCGCGGCGCTGACGATAGATGATCTCGCGTTGCGTATTCATGACATCATCATATTCGAGCAGATGTTTACGGATATCGAAGTGATGACCTTCAACCTTTTTCTGGGCATTCTCGATGGCCCGGGTAATCATGGTATGTTCGATCGGTTCATCCTCCTCCATCCCAAGCTTGTCCATGATTCCCGAAATCCGGTTCGACCCGAAAATCCTGAGCAGATCATCCTCAAGCGACAGGAAAAACCGGGACGAACCCGGATCACCCTGGCGTCCGGAACGCCCTCGAAGCTGGTTGTCAATGCGCCGCGACTCATGTCGTGATGTCCCGAGAATATGCAGTCCTCCGACGTCCGTAACCCCCTCCCCGAGCTTGATATCGGTGCCTCGTCCGGCCATGTTCGTGGCGATGGTTACCTTGCCGCGCTGCCCGGCCCCGGCGATGATTTCCGCCTCCCGCTCGTGTTGCTTTGCATTGAGCACATCGTGCGGTATTTTCTGTTTTTTCAACATCTGGGATATCTTCTCGGAGACATCGATGGAGATGGTACCGACAAGAAGCGGCTGGCCGCTTTCATTCTTTTCCTTGATCTCCCTGATGATCGCCCGGTACTTCGCCTTCTCGTTCTTATATATGACATCGGCATAATCCGTGCGGATCATCGGCATATGGGTGGGCAGAACGACGACATCGAGATTATAGATTTTCTTGAATTCAGCAGCCTCAGTATCGGCTGTACCGGTCATGCCGGCCAGCTTGTGGTACATACGGAAATAGTTCTGGAAGGTAATAGAGGCCAGTGTCTGGTTTTCGCGCTCGATCTTGACGTTTTCCTTCGCTTCAAGTGCCTGGTGCAAACCGTCACTGTAACGACGTCCCTCCATGG
Organism: Desulfobulbaceae bacterium; assembly: GCA_024643445.1. Classification (GTDB taxonomy): domain Bacteria; phylum Desulfobacterota; class Desulfobulbia; order Desulfobulbales; family Desulfocapsaceae; genus Ww85. The sequence continues at coordinate 3,702 of JAHEMX010000086.1, forward strand.
TGCGTCCGGTAAACTCGTCCACAATCACGACCTGGCCGTTATTGACGATATAATCGACATCCCGTTTGAACAATACGTGTGCCTTCAGGGACTGGTTCAGGTGATGCAGGAATTCAATATTGGTCGGATCGTAGAGGTTGTCTATCTTCAGCAGCTTTTCGCCAAGGGCGATACCTTCCTCGTTCAACGAGACCTGCCTGCCTTTCTCATCGACCAGATAATGTTCGTCCTTCTTGAAATTTTTCATGATGCGATCGACGTTTGCATAAAGCTCCGTCGAAATATCAGCCGGACCCGATATAATCAGCGGCGTTCGGGCCTCGTCGATAAGAATTGAGTCAACCTCGTCAACGATCGCATAGTTGAAATCGCGCTGACAGTATTCCGACAGGTCGAATTTCATATTGTCGCGCAGATAATCAAAGCCGAACTCGTTATTCGTACCGTAGGTCACATCAGCCCGGTACGCTTCTCTTCGCTCCGCATCGTCCATACCATGAACAATGCGCCCGACCGTCATGCCGAGAAAGCGGTACAGCTTCCCCATCCACTCGGAATCCCGCGTCGCCAGGTAGTCGTTGACCGTAACGACATGTACCCCCTCGCCGGACAAGGAATTGAGATACACCGGAAGCGTCGAGGTCAGGGTTTTTCCCTCGCCGGTCCTCATCTCGGCAATCTTTCCCTGGTGCAGGACGATGCCGCCGAGAAGCTGGACATCAAAATGCCGTTCCCCAAGAACCCGGCGCGAGGCCTCCCGCATCACGGCAAACGATTCGGTGAGCAGGTCATCCAGCGGTTCCCCTTTTGCCACACGCTCCTTGAAGGCTACGGTTTTCGCTGCCAGGGCTGCGTCATCGAGGTCGGCAACACCAGACTCCAACTCGCCGATCCTGTTGACCAGGGGCTGGATCTCTTTCAGAACGCGTTCATTTTTGCTGCCGAAAACTCTGGTGAGTATTTGTCCAATCATAATAGCCAATAATTTTTATATGAAGATTAAATACATACGACGACGGGCACTCTAAGCATCATCCCGCCCACATGCAAGAGATCTGCGCAAATCGTATCGCTGTTATATCGTTATACCACCTGTTTCTCTATCGATGATCCATAATGCAGTGCACCTTCATCACCACCGGGAAACATGCTGCCGTTGCTGCAGTCTGTGTATATTTTGCGAGGCAGTTCCCGGGCCCCTCACGGTTTCATCTTCTTTTTCTCGTCAAGCTGAACGATCGGCTGCTCTTCCTGGACCGTACCGGCATCGAAGCCGGGCTTCATCTTCTGTGCTGGTTTGAGCAGAGACTGTCCGGCCCATACCCCGAAGATAAACATCCACAGGAAAAGGCAAAAACAGACGATCGCTATCCCGCCGATGCCGGTTCGAGACAGCTCAAACTTAATCTTCGGACGAGCCCGTTTTCTCGGTTCAGCCATTCTTGATGAATTCGTAAAAAGTCAAATACACGATGGCTAAGTAAAAAACTTCATAGGCGAGGCGCATAAAAATTTCTATTATTTCGGCGTACTCCAGTACGTTGTGATGATAGAAATTTTGTAGCAACGAAGCAGATGGAGAGTTTTTACAACGCCATCATTACTCACATTTGTTCAGGGGTGGACAGGCCGACAATCCTCAGTCCATTGCCCAGTGTCGTCCGCAGGGCGCCAACCAGACAGAGACGAGCCTGGCTCAAGGCGGTATCCTCGGTAATAACCTTGTGCTTGTTATAATAGCTATGAAACTGACCGGCAAGCTCCATCAGATAGAAAATAATCCGGTGAGGCTCAAGCTCCAGCGCCGCTTGCTCTACCAGCAGCGGAAACGAGGCCATCGACTTGAGAATCCTGATCTCTTCCGGCTGCGTCAGCAGTGATGAATCAACCTGGCCGAAACCAAGGATAGCAAGGCCTCGATCACGGGCCTGGCGGATGATAGAACAGAGCCTGGCGTAAGCATACTGCACGTAATAGACCGGATTTTCCTGACTTTCCCTGGTCGCCAGATCAAGATCGAACTCGAGCTGGCTGTCAGGTTTGCGCATCATGAAGAAAAATCGTGCGGCATCGGTGCCGACCTCATCAAGAAGTTCGTCCACCGTGACGAAATTGGCCTTGCGGGTCGACATTTTCACCTGTTTTCCATCCCGCATCAGGGTGACAAACTGGTGCAGCACAACCGTCACCTTGGCAGGATCATAACCCAGTGCCGTGACGCCGGCGAGAACATCAGGTACTGTGGCAATATGGTCGGAACCGAAGATATTGATCAACCAGTCAAAATTTCTTTTGAACTTTTCCCGATGATAGGCGATATCCGGCAGTCGATAGGTCGGTTCACCCGAGCTCTTGATAATGACACGATCCTGCTCATGCCCGAATTCAGTGGTCTTGAACCAGGTGGCATTATCATGCTCGTACACCAGTCCTTTTCCCCTCAGTTCGCTGACCACCGAATCAATATGGCCGTCATCGTACAGAGAGCGCTCGTTATAGTAATTGTCAAAGACGATTCCCATGCGAGCCAGTGTCGAGGAGATATCCCGGAATATGAGTTCCTCCGCCTTGGCCTGAAAGGGAACAAGGTCGTCACTGTTGCTGAGACGGTCCCCGTACTCCTGCTGCAAGGCTCTGGCCACATCGTAGATGTACTCGCCCTGATAGCCATCCTCCGGAAAGGTGTAATCGAGATCAAGCAGTTCACGGTAGCGGGCCCGGGCCGATTCGCCCAGCACCCTCATCTGGCGGCCGGCGTTGTTGTAATAATACTCGCGATAGACATCGTGACCGGTCGCTTCGAGCAAACGGGCTATGGCGTCACCCAGGATCGCCTGCCGTCCGTGACCGACCGAAAGCGGTCCTGTCGGATTGGCGCTGACAAATTCAACCATCACCCGGCGGGCAGCACCGATGCCGGAGCGGCCGAAAGCTTCCCCCGCCTTTTCAATATCCCCGATGACACGCTGCCATACCGCCGGCTGTACGGTGATGTTAACAAAACCCGGACCGGCAATTGAAACGGAGGAGATCAGGGCCTCATCCTGTTCAAGCAAGGTTTTTATCTGTGCGGCAATCTCTCGGGGATTGCGCTTCTCGATACCGGCAAGCACCAGGGCTATATTGGTGGAATAATCACCCTGATTCTCATGCTTGGGAATCTCCACCGTATACTTTCCAGCCCCGCCTTCAGACCACCGTTTTTCCTGAACTCCACGGGCAAAACAACCATCAATGACTTCTTTCAAGCGCGTTTTAATCATAGCTGTCGTATCGTTATTCTTTCATTATTGTTGCCGATTGAGCAGAGTATCTCATAACTGATCGTAGCGCACCGGGTGCCCAGCTCGTCGGCGTCGATAGACTCGCCGGCCTGCCTGCCGAGAAGCACCACCTCATCCCCCGGCTGAACGGCACCAATCGAGGTGATCTCAACCATGCACAGGTTCATACAGATGCGGCCCCGTACCGGTGCCCGCTGCCCCTTTATCAGAACTTCCGCGCGGTTGGACAATGCTCTCGGATAACCGTTGCTGTATCCGACCGGTAAAACGGCCAGCTGCATATCACGCTCCGCCCGATAGGTATGGCCGTAACTGATCCCGCTGCCCCTGGCAACATTCTTGACCTGGAGAACCCGGGTGGTGAAGCTCATTGCCGGTTCCAGCAAGTCTGCCGTCTCGTTCACCCTGCCGTCAGCACCGTCAGGATAATAACCATACAGAGAAATTCCTGCCCGAATCATTTCGTTATGGGACTCAGGAAAATAGAGCGTACCGCCCGAATTGCAGATGGTACGGACCAGTCCCGGCATATCGCCAAAACTTGCAAAAGTTTCTGAAAAAGCCCGGTAGACCTCGGTACTACTGGCAGAAAAACGCTCATCAGAACAGGGATAATGGCTCATGATCCCGGACAGTTTCAGACCATCCATCCCTCCCATCGCGGTCCTCAGCATTGCCGCCTCGCCCGGCTCAAAACCGAGACGTTTCATGCCGCAATCAAATTTGAGGTAGACGCCAAGTCTTTTTTTCCTGGCCACTGCTGCAGCATTGAGCCGCCGCAGGTCCTGCAGGGTATAGATGACAGGCGTCAGATCGTGCGAGAACAGATAATCGACATGGCCATGGTCAAAGCCGAGCAGGATAAATATTTCACCCCGACAGCCGGATTCCCGCAAATTCACCCCTTCATCAATCTCAGCAACGCCGAAGGCGCTGCAGCCGGCCTTGGCGAAGGCCTCGGCCGCAGTGAACAGCCCGTGACCATAGGCGTCGCTTTTAACCATCGCCATGACCTTCACGTGGGCACCGGCGCGCCGGGCAATCAGTCGATAATTGCGTTCAAGCGCTGTCGGATTCACCAGAACCCGGCTCAATGAAGGGATGCTCATCTGCTCAACCCCCTTGTCCCTGCCTCCAGGACAGCCATGATTTCCAGGCATGCCGACTGGAAAAGGCCAGTGCCCAGCCTATGGCAACACAGATTGTGCCGACAATGAGCGGAGAGAATGCCATCTTTCTTAAGGATATTCCAAACAGCATCATGGCAATAACAAGAAGCCATGTCTTCCATGAGTAAACCGCACCGATACAGGTATTATCGGCAAATCGGCTGATGCGCTCTATTCCTTTCAAGGCTGAACGGTCCAAGATGAAGAAGGACTTTACACTCCCGATAACGAAACCCGCTCCAATAAGCCACAGACCATCACCGCTTTTCAAGAGAATAATGCCGCGAATAAGCAGAAAAATGCCTATACCGGTCCACAGACCAGCCGTACATCCCAGATGCACTCGCCGGTTGACACCGGGTTTATAAAGCTTCAACGAAGGTTTCATGCAAGCCCTTGCTGCCCAGACCAGCCACGCTCAAGAAGATACCTGCCTTCACGAAACACCTTTTCTCCGATAACTGCGAAGAAAAAACGATTTCTCAAGACTACCCTGCATAAACTGGATAGTAATCAGAGCATCACCGAGAGAACAGCCGAAAAAGCGATTATGCAAGGCGTCTCATGTATTAAATAGATAAGCCCATCACCCCTTTGCCAGGGATGATGGGCTTTAAAAGAACGATCTTCGTGCTGAACTACATTTCGGTGACGGTAATAGCACCTTCAGGGCAAACCTCAACACAGGTCTCACAACCGAGACACTCATCAGCCTCAACAGGCTCGGCCTTGCCGTCTACCATCTCGAACACCTGTGCCGGACATGCTGCTACACATTCCTCGTCGCCGATACACTTATCTTTGTCCACAATCACTTCAAACATTACACACCTCCATAAGAAATAAAATAGGCCAAGCATTACGAACACTTAGCCAGACCAAAAAACCGATTCCTCGATTCGACCGTTTCACGTAAATATCCACTTAATGTACGGTCATATTTTTGTCAAGGAAAAACGCTCCGCCACATTGTGGCATCAAAATAGCGATAACCGAAATCCCGTATACTATAAAGACCATGAAAAGTACACCGAAATCAAAACTGACAACTGAAAAACAACCGCACCCCCTCCGGACTACCGCCTGTCATGCCGGTCACCGGCTGTGCCATGGCAGGTTATGGCGCAGCTATCTTTATCTTGCTTAACTTTTTTTCGGCATTAGTATGTGGGTCAGTGAGCGGAGAACACCCAGCAAAACCAACTATCGAGACCAGTATTATGTCGAAAACAGAAGAAAAAGATTTGCCTCAGGTGCATCTGGAAAAACGTGAACGGGCCATGGTGGAAGGCATACTGGAGGGCAGCCCGGACGGCATCGGCGTGGTGGTCATACGACTTGACTGCGGCTGCCGCAAAATGGCCGCCGTTGCCGGGGACGGTGAACCAGCCTCCAAGGTGATCATGTATCGCGACAATGCAGAAAGCATCTGCGAACAATGCAAGGACGACCAGGGAGCATATATCCGGGTCACCGAACAGTTTATATACTGGAAAGAGCCGGCGCCGCCGGTTGACCGGCAAAAAGCGATTTCAGTCAAGGTTCTCGGTACGGCTCCGACATCAACAGCTACCCATTAAGTCCGGGAGGGAAGCTGTTCTCCAGCCTTATACCCGCGACAGCGCCGGACAAAGTTTCCGGCCCATTCGGGTGTTCCCTCTGCGTGAATGTGGGTATAGAGCGCAAGAACGTTATTGCAGGTCAGACCATCCCGGCCGGCCTGAAAACCGGTCCCCCGTTCCATCTTCAGGACAAGCTCCGACGTCCGCCCCTGCCAGTCAAGAACGGTTGAATAGCGAAATTCATGGCCTTTCACCCGTATCTCTTCAGGATAAAAAGGATTATGGCTCTCAACCGTAAAGATCGAGTAGCCGTGCGCCTGCGGTTTTTTTGACATACCGAAGCGCACGGGAAAGACACCGGCAAGCGGGTATTCAACGCCATCGAGAAGAATGGACGTGCCAAGATATATCAGGCCGCCGCACTCCGCATAGACCGGCAGTCCGGCCGCAGCTGCCTGGCGCACTGAACTCCTGAATGTCTCGTTTGCCGAAAGCTGCGGCGCACTTGTCTCCGGGAAACCGCCGCCGAGATAGAGACCGTCAAGAGCAGGCAGACGCTCATCGACCAGTGCATTAATCATCACCAGTTCCGCACCCTCCCGCTCCAATGCCGCCAGATTCTCGGGATAGTAGAATTGGAAGGCGGCATCCCGTAAAACCCCGATCCTGACATTCCGTTTTTTTGCCGCCGAGACCAGATCGATTTCCAGGTCGTCCCTGGCCGGCCTGAGCACCGGCATCAAGGAC
>JAHEMX010000555.1 GCA_024643445.1 Desulfobulbaceae bacterium
CTCGCTTTCTGCCGAAAAACGAAGAACAGGTAAAAGCAGTTTGCTGTTAAGAACATGGTATAATGAAGTAAAGTGTCAGATGGCGAAAATGCGCGGCTATGGTGGCTAATTTCGTCTGGATCATAATCCGTTGCTGCTTCAGATAGGGGGATACAGGGTGGGTAATGTCATCAATCGCTCAACCTGTCGCCTTTTCGTCCGAGCTCTGCATTCTGTTCGAAAAAACTTTCTAAGAAATATGAGCGTTGTGTGCATCAGGTTAGCTTCTTTAAGAGCCAGGACTGAAAACGTCGCCTGCCCAGGTCCTTTGACGAATAAGCTGATTGCACGTGGGACTCATCGGTATTTCAGAACAAGGGTTCTTGCCATTTATGTTATTTTCATTCTGGGTTTTTTTTTCTCGCTGGAGCAGGGTATAAGCTGGGCGAAAAATGAAACACTTTATGTTTCCGTTAGTTATATCATTGACGGTGATTCAATAATGGTTACAAAGGACGAGCAGGAATTGGAGATCAGGTTATGGGGCATTGATGCTCCAGAATATGATCAGAAAGGGTCGGAGTCGGCCCGAAGCGCCCTGTCGTCGATTATTATGCATAGTACGATAGAGTTGGAAATAGTAGATCGTGACAAGTACAACCGACTAGTTGCCATAGCCAGAAAGGGGCCGCTCAATATTAACGAGTACATGGTTCGTTCCGGTCATGCCTGGGTGCATGTCTATTACTGCAAAGCGGTCGAGTGCGATGCATGGTATGCTCTTGAGCGTGACGCAAGAAGCAGAAAAATGGGTATCTGGAAATACAAAAACCAGGTTCCCCCATGGGAATGGAAAGCACATAAAAAGAAGTTGTAAATGGGGTAAAACTCCTGCGTTTAATTCTGGAATAAATAAAACAAGGCCAATTAAAAATGAAATATTCCGACAACAAACATTGGTGTAAAAGACCGGGGATATCAGTAGTAATCGTTTTCATGCTGTCTGTTTACTCTGCACCGGCTTTCCCGGAAACGGGCGTGAGTGTTGAAGTCCGGGAAAACATTGATACCCTCATCAAAACCAGCAGCTGTCCTGGCTGCAACCTCGCGGGCGCTGATCTTAACAGGATCAATTTGTCTGGAGCCGATTTGAGAAAGGCCGATCTGACGGGAGCGACCTTTTTTCTTGCAGATCTTTCCAACGCCAACCTTTCAGGAGCTATCCTGCGTGGAGCTCAATTCGGCGGAACCGATCTTGCGCAGGCTGACTTGCGAGGAGCGGACCTGCGCGGAGCACTTCTCACGGGTGCCTATATGGTTGGCGCTCTGATGGATGGCATTGTCGCTGACAGGGACACGGTGGACAAAGAGACAGACGTTGATCTTTATGAGAAGGTCTTTATTCCAGGTGATGACAAAGCAAAAGAGTCCCCGGAAAAACAGGATGTCAAAATAGCAAAACGAAGGGACTTTGCTCCCGTTCCTCCGGTCATTGAACCAGGCAAATTGCAAAAGGGGGACGACAAGCAGGGACCTTCCGAGCTTGTTTCCGAGCAGGAAGCTCCGCCAGTAAAATCGATAGCACCTGTCGGCCAGATAACAATTGCCGAACAGCAGGAAACGGGCATTAAAAAGGAACCGGCCAAGAAGGAAAAAGCGGTAAAAACGCCGGACCAGGATTTGCAAGCGTTGGAGCTGGTCGCAAACAGTGCTGTAAAGGTGCATGCAGATCCGAAATACCAGAAACGTGCCAAGGCAAAGAAAACGAACACCGAAGTGAAAGAGCAGCAGTCGAATGGTATCGCTGGTATAAAAACCGAAGAGACAGAGAATAAAAAAGGATCAGATAAGGATCCGGTTGCGAAGACTGCTCTACCACCAGACAAGGAGAAACCTGCCGTCCAGCCAGAAGACAATAATTCCTCAACACCTCCTGTCACAAAAGCGGAAATCCAGGAAACTGATCTGGCTGTTGATGTGAAGCAGGATCAAAAAACACCGGTAGAAAGGCCTGTTGCTAACGGTGATGACAAAACCCCAAGCAAGCAGGAGCAAGGGCCAGCAGAAAGCGATGAGAAAACGGCAGCCGGGGTGGAACGGATGAGCAGCCAATCTCGTCCGGCTCAAGATATGCCTGCGGTCTCTGGAGCGTCCACCAAGGATAGTGGAGAAGAACTGAAAACTCAGGCGGCTGACCTGCCTCTGGTTACCGGAAGTCCAGATGCTGCTGTCGTTCCGAGCGCGGGTAAGGGGAATGGAGATCATGGCGCCGCGTTAAACACCGTTGATGAAACGATGGCAAATGTTAACCGGCTGCTTGATACCAAGACCTGCCTGGGATGTAACCTCACCGGGGTTGATCTGACCGGCAAAAAGCTTGTAGAAGCGGACCTGGAGCGCGCCAACCTGAGCGGATCGAATCTCGAAGGTATCGACCTGCGCGAAGCGAATCTGAAAGGTGTTAGTTTTCGCAATGCAAATTTAAAAAATAGTGATCTCAGAAAGGCGGACCTGTACAAGGCCGATTTCAGCGGAGCGGACCTTACCGGGGCTGATTTTGCAGGTGCCCAGCTGGATGAAACCAATTTTGCTGAAGCGATTGGCTATAAAACCGGAGAGATGCCGAAATAATTCAGGTCGCCTCCAACAGGATGATGTCTGCCAGCGCCTATTCACTGTTGCGGTTGCGTTGAAGAATCCTGCTGATAAAGATCCCTACGAGGCCTGATATAACCACGACAAGGTAGATCTGTCCGACGATAGCCTCGTTGAATCAAGGCTACCTCGGGAAAATAACTGAAAAGCCAGTTCAGGATGAAGT
>JAHEMX010000087.1 GCA_024643445.1 Desulfobulbaceae bacterium
CCAAGAGTACCTGTGGGCTTTCAAATATCTCTAACGGACCGCCGGTGCAGTTGCGCCCGATTTTGAATACGACCTACATGGTTATGCTCGAGCGCTACGGTATGAAAGCTGTCATCAGTGATCCGCTTGATACCAATCTTACTGCTGTTGCCAAGGGGCAACGTCAGGATATCGTCGACGTTGTGCATCAGGCCATGGACGGCACTGCCGATGTATCCGGCCTCAGCAAGGAACTTGGCGACTACGTGAAAACCGTCAAGGTTATCATGGGCGAGACCCTGTTCTCTGATTCCTATCTCGAAATCTAGGCACGTCTCCTTTTTTACCCGAAGAGCCCCGTTCTGAAAAGAATGGGGCTTTTTCTGTTTTCGTGATTAGATTAGCCGGGATTCAGCAGGGTAAAAAGCATCAGGCTGCCTTGGATAATCAGGTTAGTCGCTCGAGATCAAACCATGCGGGACATTTTGACGTTAGGCGCCCTGAAAGAAGTGTCATTTTTGTATGTGTTTGATATCATAAAGATAAAACTGAGAGTATAACGCAGGGATCGGGCGAAAAAGAAATTATTCAAAGAGGCCATTATTCATTGTATCAGGAGAAAGAATGACGGAAAAAGCACATACGGAAGGCTGGGTCTGGGTAATTGTCTGTGATCAAGGTGAAGGCGGTCATTACCTGGGGCTGTATAACGAGGATAAGGATGTCGACTTCATCCCGGCATTTGAGTCCAAGGAGGCCGCCAACGAATGTTTTCTGACCATGCCCCGGGAGAAGGGAAAGAAGTATGAAGTGCAGGCAATTCACATCGAAGAGCTGAAAGAGGATGCCGGGAAAAGCGGATTTGATGTCGCCATTGTTGATGCCGAAGGGGCGATCAAATAAAATACATGTTCGCCGTTATCTGTTGTAAGCCGGACGGCTCCGGCAGCGCAGAAGGAGATGTTTTCAGATGAGTCTTAAAATTGCTGTTGGCGGCAAGGGCGGGGTTGGTAAAACGACCATAACAGCCCTGTTGGCGAGATGCCTGGCCACGGATCAGAACAATAAGGTGATCGCCATCGATGCCGATCCGGTTGCCAACCTCGCGGCAGGTCTCGGCATCGACGAGAGCGAACCGATTACGCCGATAGCGGAGCTTCGTGAACTGATAGCCGAGAGGACCGGGGCGGAACCGGGAACCATGGGTGGTTTTTTTACCCTGAATCCGAAGGTGGATGATATTCCGGAACGTTTTTCCCGGGAAAAAGACGGTGTTAAACTCCTGGTCATGGGAACGGTGCAGAAGGGCGGTTCCGGATGTATCTGCCCCGAGAGCACGATCCTGAAGGCCCTGATGAGCCATCTGGTACTTTATCGTGACGATATTATTGTGATGGACATGGAGGCGGGGGTTGAACACCTCGGTCGGGCCACATCCTCCTCGGTCGATGCACTGGTAATCGTTGTTAATCCCGGCTCCAGAAGTCAGGTCGCGGCGGAGAAAATCAGAAAGCTCGGTCGGGATATCGGCATAAAGCGCATTGTCGTACTGGGAAACCGGGTCAGGAATGCGGATGATGAAGCGTTGATCCGATCGACTCTCGCCGAATTCGAGATTATCGGCTGTGTACCGGAATTTGAAGAGATCGTTTCTGCCGACCGGACGGGCGGCAGGCCGTTTGATAACAGCGCCGATATCCCGAAAGAACTGCGGGAGGCGGCCTCGGTGCTCAAGTCTTTCGCCCGCTAGCAGAGCCCTGCCGGAGGAGTGAACAGACACATCCTCTCAGTCATCGGCGATTGGCTGCAGCGCCCCGGAGGTATGCTGGAGAAGATCGTCCGGGCTCAATTCAATCTCAAGACCTCGGCGGCCGGCACTGACATAGATGGATTTGAACCCTGCCGCTGAGACGTCCACGATGGTCTTCAGCCTTTTTTTTTGACCAAGCGGGCTGACCCCGCCCAATACGTAGCCGGTTATTTTTTCTACAACCGCCTTGTCCGCCATCTCCGCCTTTTTCACCCCGCACGCCCTGGCGAAGGATTTCAGGTTGAGCATCCGGGTTACCGGCAGAATGGCAACCGCAAGTTCTGCCGTATCGAGGCTGGTCACCAGGGTTTTGAAGACCTGTTCCGGATTCAGGCCAAGTTTCTCTGCCGCCTCAAGGCCGTATGATTCATGGGCCGGGTCGTGTTTGTACTTGTGGATGGTAAAGGCTATCTTGTGTTTCTTCGCATAATTGATTGCCGGAGTCATACGCTTATCCGCTGCTGATGTTGGCGTAGAGGAGCCTGCCGATAGTAAGCAGAACGATGGTGAGATAGAGCGGTCTGATGATCGCCGCCCCCTTCCTGATCGCCAGTGAAGAGCCGATCCGGGCGCCGATGACCTGGCCTGCCGCCATGGTCAGGCCGATCGAATAACAGACATTGTTCCCGGCCATAAACCACAAGAGTGCTACGAAATTACTGGTGAAATTCATAACCTTGGTATAGGCGGTGGCCTTGATCATATTGAAACCGAGCAAGAACATCAGGCCAAAGGTCCAGAATGATCCGGTCCCCGGACCGAAAAACCCGTCATAGAAACCAAGTCCAAGACCGAAAAGTGCGTAAAAAAGTTTGGAGTTCATACGCGCCTGCTGGTCGGTCAGGCCCAGCTGCTTGGTCAGCAGGGTATAGAAAAAGACGACCAGCAGCAGGACCGGGATCAGCGGTTCAATAAAGGCGGGATCGAGCAACTGCACGGTTACTGCCCCGGCACAGGCGCCAAGAAAAGTGAACAGTATGCCAGGCAGTGCTTCCCTGAAAGATATCCTGCCCTTTTTTATGAAATTATATGATGCCGACAGGGTGCCGAAACTCCCCCCGAGCTTATTGGTTCCCAGGGCAGCCTGGGGCGGCAGACCGATAAAGAGCAGGACGGGCAGGGCGATGAGTCCTCCGCCCCCGGCCATCGAGTCTATAAGTCCGGCCACCAGGCCGACGCAGAAAAGGAGCAGAAAAATCTCTGCCGAAAGGTTGATCGTTTCCATAAACTCAGCAGTTTACTGCCGGGATTGATGCGGCCGATCGAGTTTTCTTACATGGCATAAAGTGGTCTTTAGGAACGTGGTGGAAGGGGGATAATCGTTGACATAAAAGTACCCCGGCGGAAGCATCGGGCCGTCTTCCGCCGGGGAAAGTGATAACGATGCCGAGCTGAGGTCGTTTCAGCCGGCAGTGTCAGGTGCGTCCTCAGTCTTCAATATGAAATCTGGCAAGTTCCTTTTCACCGGGTATATAATCGCCGATCGGGACCAGTTTCTTGTTGGTGCTGTTGCAGTCGATAATGACTTTCCAGAGGGTATCGAGAGCCTTTGCTTCTTGCGGTGATTCAGGTTTCAGTTCTACCACTTTCTTGTCGAGCGTGATTTTCATAAGTACACCTCTATGTTGTGATTTACCGATAAGCAGAATCTTTTCTCCCTGCCCGGTTGGCGCACGTGATTCAAAAAATGAAAAAACAGTCTGATCACGATACCGGGATTTCTCCCGGGCCGGTTGAAACCATCATACAGCAAACATAGCTAATGAATAACTCATTGTCGAGGAATTGCCATCATCAAATTGAAAAAAGTGCATATTATTGTTACCTTCCGTTCACCGTATAAAAAAAATAGTGACAGGAAATTTATCAGGATTACCTTTGATCTATCCGTTTGATCAATCACTCGCAGCTTGTATTTTCAGGACCGATACACCATGACCGTATTTACCGCTGATGCCCGGCCCGTACTTATCGGCAGTCTCCCACACAAAAGTCACCGGGAAGCTGTTGATCTTATCTTTGACTACACCCCGCAGATTCCGTTATGGCCCCAGCTTCCGCATAACCGGAAGGAGGGGATGCTCCTGCAGTTTTTGCCTGGCATGCCCGGGGTAACGGAAAAAAATGAAAAGGTTTTCGTCGATATAAAGAGTGCTGATTTTGAGGACCAGTTTCTTTCTTTTTTCGAAGAGTACCTGCTCGTTACCGAGGCAGGAGCCGCTCTTGAGGATTCGCGCTTCAGCATGTCCCGTGACGAGGCTGCCGGATTTTTCCTATTCCTCGAAACGGCCCGTGCACGCTCAGAACAGCTGCACGGCCTGAAGGGCCAGTTGACCGGGCCGGTCACTTTCTGCACGGGGCTTGTCGATCAGGACGGCAGAGCTCTGTTCTATAATGAACAGATACGGGATGCGGCCGTAAAACTGCTGGCACTGAAAGCGAAATGGCAGACCCGGAAGATGGCGGAAATCAAGCCTTCGCCGCTGATCTTTTTTGACGAGCCGGGCCTCGCCGGCCTCGGCTCCTCGGCCTTTATCACCATAACAGCAGAAGACATACACCATTGCTTTTCAGAGGTGTTTGCGGCGGTGAAAGAAGAGGGCGGGCTTACCGGTGTGCACGTTTGCGCCAACACCGAATGGCCGATCATTCTCGATTCCGGGGTCGATATCGTCAGCTACGATGCCTACTCATATTTTGATAAACTGATTCTCTATGGGGACCAGCTGCGCTCCTTTTTCGGCCGCGGCGGCATCCTGGCCTCGGGTATCGTGCCGACCACCGCTGAGTTCATCGAAGCAGTCGATGCCGAAATGCTTACCCGGAAATGGCTTGATCAGGCCGCACAGCTGGAAAAGATCGGCATAGCAAAGGATGTCATCCGGGCGCAGACCCTTATTACTCCAAGCTGTGGAACGGGGACAATCAGTGAGGACCTGGCCGTCAGGGTGCTCACGCTGACCAAAGATGTCTCAGCCTTTGTGCAACAGCGCTACACCACGTCAGGCTGAAATCCGATGCAGCAGTCCATTACCATCGGCTTCGGGGATCAGCGGGTGCCCGGTTGCAGCTGCGCCATTGTGGTGCCTGAAAAGGCAATCGACGAGCACGGTTATATAAAAACATTTACGGCCGGAACCGGTGACCAGGGCAAACACGAATTTAACGCACTGGCGCAAACAGCCTATTACCAGTACCAGGATGACGAGCTTGATATCGTCAGTATCCCGTTCCCGGTGCGCCTTGAGCAGGGTGATGAGGTTGAGACGCTGGCGGGCGGCATGGTCATATTCCGCGAGAGTAATGGCAGCATAAAGGCCGTTTTTCAGGCGGGCCAGCGGGCGAAAAAACTGCTTGAGGCTGCGCACCGCTATTGCACCCGCTGGGTCAGGCTCGATATCTGAGACGCGCCGATCATGCAGTGGACTGGCAAGGATAATCCAAATGAATCACCTTACACAGGCTCCCCAACGCGTTACCGTATTTCAGCAGGATGGCAGCGGCGAGCGGAAAATTGCCGGGGTACGTCTGCATGCAGGCGACACGATACAGCTTGATGTCATCTCGATCGACGGACCCCTGCCGCCGGTCATCGATGATACGTCCGACTACCTTCCAGCCGCGCTCGACTGCGATCTTGTCCTTGATTTTCTCAGACACACGGATCTCTCTTTGGACCTGGCTGATCTCTGTGCCAAAAATAATATTCCTCTTATCTCTTCCGGTAAAAAACTCACCAACACCTGGGTATTGAAGCCGCCCACCTGATGCGGTCTGCCAAGGCAGGTCGGTCTTGGTAACTATGGCGAGCGGTTCGGCGCACCGGAGTTTGAGGTCGAGGTAGAGGATGGTATCATCAGCGACATCCGTGTTATTCGCGGTGCTCCGTGCGGGGCGACATGGGAGGCGGCCCGGCGCACCGTCGGCACGCCGCTGGCTGATGCTGCCCGTAAAATCGGCCTTGATACCCAGTTTTACTGTTTTGCCGACCCGGCAGGCTGGGACCCGATCCATGGCAAGAGTCCGGTGCATTTCGCCGGGAAGATACACCGCAAGGCCCTTGCCCAGGCGATTGAAAAAGTGCTGTCGGCCCTTTCCTAGATAAGACCGCTCTCATCGAGATGGATAGCCAGAAAGACAGCTATTTTACCAGAAATGTATGCGGTGTTTCAGCCGTCGAATTTCTCTGGGGGCTGGGATTCCCGATCGTTCTGGAATCCACTTTCCTGCAGCTGTTTCTCAAATCTCTCGGCGCCTCGGGTTTTATCATCGGCCTGGTCCCTTCGATACTGATCATCGGTACCTCCTGTTTCCCGCTGTTTTCCAGTTATTTCACCAGGAACTATCGCTACAAGAAGTCAATTGTCATCCTGCTGCACCTGTTATCGGCGCTGTCGGTATTCCTCTTTGGACTGGTCTTGCTGTT
This sequence comes from Desulfobulbaceae bacterium, assembly GCA_024643445.1. Lineage (GTDB taxonomy): Bacteria > Desulfobacterota > Desulfobulbia > Desulfobulbales > Desulfocapsaceae > Ww85. The sequence continues at coordinate 6,216 of JAHEMX010000087.1, forward strand.
TGTCAGGACTCCGGCCCATGTTCTGCTGCTCTTTTTCGTTTCCTACGTTGCCTTTTCAATCTGCCTGGGGTTGACCATACCGATCTGGTTTAATTATCTGGTACGGATTTTTCCGGAAGCCAGGACGGTTCCGGGACTTGGCTATATGATGCTGTTCCAGAATATCGGCAAGGTTATTTCAAGCTTTTTTATTCTGAAGGTGGTCGAGCGCTATGCCTTTTCGCTGCAGTCTTCAGCCTGTGTCTTCATAGCAACCGGACTGCTTTTTATCCTCGGTTCGCTCTGTTTTCTGCTGACCAGAGAAATCGGTGATGCCGACGACCCGCTGCCGGACCGCCTGAGTTTTTTCGGACACACCGCCGGGGCGTTTGTCGAAATCGTCGCGAACAGAAGATTCCTGGTCTTTCTGGCTGCAGATCTCGATTTTTACATGATCTTGACGGTGCTGGGTTTTTATGCCAATTATGCCACGGTATTCCACGGGGTTCCTGCCGCCGTTGCCGCCGGCATCTTTGTCACCTGCATCTACTCGGGGTCGATAACCGTCAATATATTTCTGGGCGCGATGAATCTGCTGAGTCTGAAGCAGAAGTTCGTCATGTCGAAATTTGTTACCTTCGCCCTGCTCCTCCTGCTCGTGGTCTATCCCGACCGGATCATTTTCTTTCTGGTCAGTTATCTGCTTGGTGTCGGTCGGGCCGTCCATAATGTGGTATACCCGACATCGGTCAAGCATTTTGCCAGAAAAGCTGATGTTACCCCCTATTTCTCCCTGGCACCGATCCTGACGCTGCCATTTGCGGCCGGTTTCCCCCTTCTGTTCGGCTGGCTGCTTGACTACTTCGCCTTCATGCAGGCCGACTCATACCGGATGCTCTTTGGTTTTTCAGCCCTGCTTTCCCTGGTGACGATCTACCTGAGTATCAGGACGGATTATGGCAGGGCTGGAAGAGAGCGAGAATCATCGCCGATGATTAATTGATCCTTTTTCTGCCCTGCCACTCCCTGTCACGCAGTTTGAACTTCTGGATCTTGCCGGTGGCAGTCTTTGGCAGTTCGCCGAACTCGATGTATTTGGGTGCCTTGAACCGCGCCAGATGTTTCCTGGTAAAATCGATAATATCCTCCACTACCGGGCTGCTTCCCGGTTTCGGCACGATAAATGCTTTCGGGACTTCTCCCCATTTATCGTCCGGCACGGGAATGACGGCGACTTCCTGAACATCGGGGTGCCGGTAGATGACGTTCTCCACTTCAACCGTGGAAATATTTTCGCCGCCGCTGATGATGATATCCTTTTTTCGATCCATAATCTGGATGTATCCATCCGGATGCATGACCGCCAGGTCACCGCTGTGAAACCAGCCGCCCTCGAAAACCGTTGCCGTGGCCTCTTGATCCTTGTAATAGCCGGTCATCACGTTGTTGCCGCGCATCACCACTTCTCCCATCGAGACGCCATCCCGCGCGACCGGCGTCATGGTCTTCGGGTCAACCACATCCATGAAGTGCGTCACCACATAGGGAACGCCCTGGCGTGATTTCATGGTGGCTTTTTCACCGGCACCCATATCCTGCCAGGACGGCTGCCAGGCACATACGCTGTGGGGACCGTATACTTCAGTGAGTCCGTAGGTGTGCGTGATGTCGGCACCGATGGCTTCCATGTTCTGGATGATAGTGGGTGCCGGCGGGGCTCCGGCCGTCATGATCTTGAGCGTTCGCTTCATTTTCACGTCAGTCGCTCCCGGGAAGGTACTCATCATGATCAGTACCGTCGGTGCCGCACAGAGGTGAGAAACGTCCTCTTTATCAATCAATCGATACACCTCCTTGGCAATGACGGCACGGAGGCAGACATGGGTGGCGCCAACCGCCGTCACTCCCCAGGTAAAACACCAGCCGTTGCAGTGAAACATCGGCAGTGTCCAGAGATAGACGGAAGAGGCGTTCAATCCTGATTCGAGAACTTCACCGATGGCATTCAGGTAGGCTCCCCGATGGTGGTACATGACACCCTTTGGACGGCCGGTCGTGCCGCTGGTATAGTTGATGGAGAGCAGCTGATCTTCAGAGTCTATCTCCGCAGCGACCGGCTCAGGTGAGCCGGTCGCAAGGAATTCTTCATATTCTATGCCCCGGAAATAAACCGTATCATTGATGTCACAAACGGTAATGTAGGTCTTTACCTTGGGCAGATCTTCAGGTTTTACCAGATGGGCGAATTCCGAATCGACCACAACCACGGTCGCATCGGAATGATCGACGATATATGATACCTCTGCCTGGGCAAGGCGGATATTGATACTGACAAGTGCCGCTCCAATGAGCGGTACCCCATAGTGAGCCTCAAGCATTGGTGGAATATTGGGGCAGATGAATGCCACCTTGTCACCCTTGCCGATGCCCTGTTTCTGCAGTGCGCTGGCCAGCCGATAGACCCGTTCTGCGAACTCCCGGTAGGTGAAGCGTTTTTCCCCGTGAACGACGGCTGTCTTGTCGGGGTAGACGAGAAGGCTTCTGGTCAAAAACTCAACCGGGCTCAGGATACTCTTGTTAACACGTTCAGTTTGCATCGAAAATCTCCTTGCTGTCAGCGTGATATGATCTGGTGATCCGCACACCCCCTACCGAGCGCTCAGTCATAATGCTCCAGCGGGAAATCTACCCTGATTGTCAACCGATTTCAATCGTATTTATCGCGCCATTTCAAACGCCTGCAGGAGAGGGGTATTTGAAGCGAGGAGGCTGTCCTGAATAAAAAAGGCGAGGACCCGTGAGGCCTCGCCTTGGAGCATCCGCGGCGGTGTGCCGAGACGCTTGAGTTGCCTGGAATTACAGCTTGCAGGTCATATCCTGGCCGCAGCACATCGGTGATTTGATCTTGCCATGCCCGTTCGGACATTTTGAGATCTGCACCGCTTTGCCGTCAGCAAGTTTCAGGCTGTCATCAACGAGCGGCGCATCGCATTTCGCGCAGGTTGCATTTACACCCATACCGCATTTTGAACATTCGTAGGTTGCCATCGAAATTCCCTCCTGAGGAAGATTGTTAAATGATCATTGACAGAAGAATGGGGTGAAAAGAAATCCCGGATTTCAAAGCCCTCCAGGCCCATTAGTCATCAATCATGCCTTCACCACTTTTATGATTTCAAGGAATATGAAAAGTTACTGAGGCACTTAAACAGATTATCATGGATTTGCTGATGTCAACCCTGTCCTGTCGTCCGGATGGTGTTGTTCAGCCGTCACCGGAGATACGGTGGGGCATCGTATTCGTGCGGTGACTGCTGATGAGGCTGCTAGAGGGTAAGAAGATTACCGTCCGCTTCGCGCAGCGGCTTTTCACCGGCGACCTTGGCCAGTATTCTGCCGGGCCGGGCAAAACGATCGACATTAATCGCAAAGAGCAGGCCGCTGGTTATACTCGTCACTTCGCATACACGTTCGCTCTCTGCATCGGGCAGCGGGTTGATGATTTCGGCAATTACCTCGCCCTTGACAATGTAATCCCCCGGTTTCTTATGGTAGGTGAGGATTCCGGGGACCGCCGCCTTGATATAATCAACGCCGGTCAGCGGGGTGGCGTCGTTGATCAGTTGCGGCAGCGGTGCCGGCTGACCGGCGATAAAGCCGCGACGCTGCAGAAAGGTGAACAGGTTGTCCGCATCGGCTCGTGCGAGAACATCATCGGTATCAAGTACGCCCCTGAGTTCAACCGTTGCCGCCAGGCACGCGGCAGGGATCGGCCGGTCGGGGAATTTTTTGGAGAGATCCCACCAGAGCCTGCTGTTCGCCTCATCGAAGGGATTCCCTCCCGAATTGTCGGCCAGCAGCGTCACCGGGGCGCCGATCTGGGCAGACAGGTCCTTAGCTCCGGGCCAGAGGGCGGTTCCGGTATAGACATGCACCAGCGCCTGGTAATCACAGTGCAGGTCAAGCACGACATCGGCATCATGCGACAGGGTGATGAGAAGATGTTTCAGGAAGGAGGCTTCGTCTTTTGGTTCTCTCTCGGTGAGAATGCTTGCAGTGCAGGTACGGATCGTCCTGATATTATGTTCAGGGTCCGGTCCCAGTTCCGGACCGGCTTTCTCGGCAACGGCTTCAACAAGATCCTCGTGCTGACGGTTGAAATTGATTGA
>JAHEMX010000556.1 GCA_024643445.1 Desulfobulbaceae bacterium
ACTGGCTTGCAACAGCAGATCTGGCAATTGATCCGAAACCATCGGGGTCCGGCGAGGCGAGCGGTAAGATCCTGCACTACATGGCCCGCGGTCTGCCCGTTGTCTGTTTCGCCAGTGAAAATAACCGACAGTTTCTTGGCGATGATGGATTCTATGCCGCCGCCGAATCACCCCTTGAGTTGGCCCGGGCAATCGATTCTGCATTGACAGATGGCGAATCGAGGAATAAGTTCGGTGCTTCGTGTCGGCAAAGGGCTCTGCAGGACTTCTCCCTTGATGCGGTTGGTCAGCAGTTGGAACAGTTGTATACCAATGCTCAGCAGAAGAAAGATGGGATCTGCCGATAGCTTTGGTTCGGTATCAAGAGCGGATAACTACCCCGTCAATGTGCTTGAGAGATGACGGTTTAATGTAAAAGCCGTATTAAATGGGCCTGGGTAATGAGCAGGTCATCGGTTACAAGGAGTACATGATGAAAATTCTGGTTACGGGGGGTACCGGTTTTACCGGCAAAGCCCTCGTTCGCCGTCTCCTGAAAGACGGACATCAGGTGATAGCCCTGGATTTCAAGGAGGGGCTGAAAACCCAGGAATTAAAAACCTGGGGAGCCGAAGTTGTCATTGGAACGGTGACGGATAAAGCGATCGTAGACCAATGCATGCAGGGAGTAGATGTCGTTCATCATCTTGCTGCGGCCTTCAGGCAGATGAATGTACCCGACAGCTACTACAGGGACGTGAATGTGCAGGGCACAAGAAATGTTCTTGAAGCGGCGTTGCGGGAAAACGTGAAGAAATTTGTCTATTGCAGCACCTGCGGGGTACACGGTAACGTTGACAACCCTCCCGGCAACGAAGAAAGTCCGATTAATGCGGCGGATTATTATCAGCAGACCAAATATGAAGCGGAGCCGATTGTAAAGGAGTATCAGCAGAAAGGTTTAGCCACGACCATTCTGAGACCTGCTGCAATCTATGGCCCCGGTGACCCCGAGCGTTTTTTCATGATCTTCAAGCGCGTCCAGAAGGGGTTGTTCCCGATGTTTGGCAACGGAAAGACACTTTACCATCCACTTTACATCGATCACCTGGTGGATGCTCACGTACTGGCACAGGAACCGGGGAAAGGCGATGGGGAAGCCTACCTGATAGCCGATGAAGAATATCTCGAAATACAGACACTGGTCGAAAAAACCGCCAAGGCACTGAATGTTTCCGTCAAGATTCCACACCTGCCAATCACACCGGTCATCGTAATCGGTCATATATGCGAAAAAATATGTAAACCGTTCAAGATCACGCCACCTATCTTCCCCCGCCGGGTCGACTGGTATCGGCAGAATCGTGCTTTTTCCATCAACAAGGCAAAGCGCGATCTTAATTACGCGCCGCATGTCAGTATTGATGAGGGTCTGAGAAGAACGGCAGCCTGGTACAAAGAAGAAGGATATCTCTAGACCGTTTGAGATCAGCGGAACACATCCTTGTGCAAGAGGCAGCATTTTCCCCCGGCGCCACTCAGGCGCTATGGCGCGCAGATCTGAGCTATCTGGTGACCGGGAAGCATCATGCAGGTATATTTAAAGAGATCCCGCTGGTAAAATGTCCCGGGAGTTTTCTGCCTATCATCCGGATGGGTAATGCTCGTTCAATGCATTGATTTCACTTCTTCCAGGGTCGGTCCGGTAATTCTCCTGGATGCAGAATTAGCTTCGACGTATCGTCCGGTCAATAGATGGGTGAGGACAATTCCTGAAGGAGCCTGCTCAACTATCGTTTAAAAGAGCTCCCTGCTTCATCGACTCCCCTCCACCCGCCTGCCTTCAGTGATGTCATAAAATGACCGGAATATCCCGGAATTTTCTCCGCCTTCGCCGATAACCGGGAGTAGGTACTTTTAACACCTTTCCGTCCATTAGTTCTATCTCACCCTGCTATGATTCTTCCGGATGATCATAGAGATGGTTGATCTTTTTAACAAAACATCAGAACTACGCCCATCATTACCGTCACCCAAAGAACAATACGCAGGATTTCTCTCCTGGCGATCGAGGTGTTTATAATCACACCGATAGAGCGCTGTTCACACAACTCGCGAAAACTGTCGCACCGGCGCACACCGTTGTCCATAAATTACTGAAATCATGATGGACATTTGCAATTTCCTCTATATAATGTGGCCGAAGGTTGTTGATGGATTCTTAAACATTTTTCAAGGAGGGGCAAAATGAAATTTTTCAGAAGCACCATGTTGTTTTTGTTCTTGTTTTTGCTCTCAAGTGGATCTGCCTTTGCCGATACCGATGCCAGAGGCTGCAAGGACCACCCGCTTTTCAACCGCATGAATGGTTTTTTTATCTTTGAATGCAAGAAGTCATTTGACCAACTGACCATCCAGGTCGACAATGACCCTAAATCGGCAAAAAATCTCAAGCCGGAAGGAGATTTGACCACCCTTAGATACATATTCAAGAAATCCGATAGCTTACCTACACCGCCCAGCGATCTGCAGGTCATGCGAAATTATCAAAATGCCGCCAAGCAAAAAGGGGGTGAAGTTATTGCTGAACGGCCCGGCTACACGGCAGTGAAATTTATGCGTGAGGGAAGCGCGGTATACGCCGTTATCCGTACGGGAAGTGGCGGCTACCGCATGTCTGTCGATATCTTAGAAGAAACGGCAATGACCCAGGAAGTCACGGCAAACCTGATGTGGGAAAAGCTGCAGAAGGAAGGCTTCATTTCTTTCCAGATTAACTTTGATACAAATAAAGCCATCATAAAACCCGAGTCCACACC
>JAHEMX010000557.1 GCA_024643445.1 Desulfobulbaceae bacterium
GCATACCGGCGACATGCTGAATCGCCCCGGAAATGCCGCAGGCGATGTAGAGCTTGGGTGCAACAGTCTTCCCGGTCTGCCCCACCTGGTGCGGATAAGGAATCCAGCCAGCGTCGACAACGGCCCGGGAAGCAGAAACATTAGCTCCGAGCGCCTTAGCCAGTCTTGCGATCAGTTCAAAGCCTTTCTCATTTTCCAGTCCGCGCCCTCCGGAAACAAGGATATCCGATTCCTGGATATTGACATGGCTAGGACCGCCGGTTACCGATTCCAATACTTTTATTTTACTCGTTAACTGGGGCGCACTCGGCATGACGTCGATAATCTCGCCGGTGCGTGAGGCATCAAAGGCCCTCTCCTTCATCACCTTGGGCCGGACCGTGGCCATCTGCGGCCTGGTATGGGGACAGACAATCGTTGCCATGATGTTGCCGCCGAATGCCGGCCTGGTCTGGAGGAGCATACCGTCCTCCTCCCTGATTTCAAGCCTGGTACAGTCTGCCGTCAGCCCGGCCTTGACCGTGGTTGCGACACCCGGAATAAACGATCGCCCGATGGCTGTCGCTCCGGCCAGGACAACCTCCGGTTTATGCTTTCTCACCAAGTCAGAGAGAATTTTTTCATAGATATCATCGGTGAACAGCTCCAGCGCCGGATTATCCACCCTGTAGACGATGTCGGCACCATGGCCGATCAGCTTCTCAGCACTGTCCCCGGTCTTGTGGCCGAGCAATACCGCGGAGAGCTTCACCCCCCTGCTGTCAGCAAGGGTGCGCCCGATCCCGAGCAATTCCGTGGCGACCGGTGCCAGCACACCGTTGGTGAATTCACAGAACACCCAGACACCCCGCCAACTGTCCAGATCGTCCTGAACCAGGCGGCCGCTGTCCTCGATCGCCAGTGCCCCCACCTCACATTCTTCAACACAGGCTCCGCACAACGTGCAACTCTCTCCGACGACCGCTATTCCATCAACCACCTCGATTGCAGCAAAGGGGCACTGATTTTCACAGATGCCGCAGCCGATACACAATTTTTCATCTATCAGTAACATATACGTCCCCGGTCTAGACAAGATACGGCTTGATTTTTTCCACGAGGAGTTCAACCTGCTCATCGACTGTGCCGCTGAAGATGGCACGCTCCCCGCGGGGTTCCGGCGGGAACACCTTAACCACCTGGGTCGGAGAGCCGGACAGGCCTATACAGCTCGGATCGGCATCAATATCTGCTGCTGAGAACCTCGTTATTTCAGCTTTCTTGGCCTTCATCTTCCCTTTCAATGAGGGTACCCGAGGATGATTGATATCTTTAACAACGGTAAACAATACCGGATAACCGGACTGCAAGACATCATAACCCTCGTCCATCATCCGTTCGACGACGATGGCCGAATCATCAGCGTTGCGAATTTTCTGAATGCAGGTCGCATAGGGTATACCAAGTCTCATTGCCAGGCCGGGTCCAACCTGGGCGGTATCCCCGTCTATGGCCTGTTTACCGCAAATGATGAGATCATAATCACCAATTTTTTTAACCGCTCTTGACAAGGTATAGGAAGTAGCCCAGGTGTCGGCACCGGCAAAACTTCGATCCGAAACCAGAACAGCCCTATCCGCACCACAGGAAAGAGCCAGCCGCAGGACCTCTTCCGCCTGGGGAGGCCCCATGCTCAGGACGATAACCTCCCCCCCGCATGTTTCTTTCAGGGCGACGGCCGCCTCAAGGGCATGCTGATCATACGGATTCATGATCGACTCAACCCCTTCGCGGGCAAGCGTATTTGTCACCGGATCGAGCTTGACGTCCTTGGCGTCTGGTACTTGTTTCACACACACAATTATTTTCATCGGCTACCTGCAGATTCCCGGTACAGACCCGGAAAAAATGTTCCGGGGGAAGCGGGAGACGTTATCTATTGTATTCCTTGTTGAGTTCCTGCCCGATCACATTCCTCTGGACCTGGTTCGTACCCTCATAGATCTGGAGTATCTTGGCGTCTCTCATCATTTTTTCAGCCGGATACTCACACATGTAACCATATCCGCCCATTACCTGGACGGCATTGGTGGTAACCTCCATAGCCACATCGGTGGCAAACACCTTGCACATCGAAGAAACCTTTGTCATATCCTTCGGCCTGGCATCGATATGACGGGCGGAGGCGTAAGTCAGTGCCCGGGCGGCCTCGAGTTTTGTCGCCATGTCAGCGAGCATATGCTGCACCGCCTGGAATCCGATAATCGGTTTGCCGAACTGCTCACGCTGCTTGGCATAGGTTACGGCCATATCAAGGGCACCCTGGGCAAGACCGACACCGAGCGCGGCAATTCCGGGACGACTCGAATCAAGTGTCTTCATCACCGTTATGAAACCGGTTCCCCGTCGGCCTATCAGACGGTCCTGGGGAATGCGGCAATCCTTGAAGATGAGTTCTGTCGTCGAAGAAGCCCGTATTCCCATTTTCACCTCTTTGGGTCCGCATGAGAAACCAGGATCACCCTCCTCTACTACAAACATAGAGGCACCGCGTGCACCCTTTTTCTTGTCTGTCATGGCGACAACGGTGTAAATCTGCGCTTCCCCGCCGTTGGTAATCCACTGTTTGGTCCCGTTCAGAACCCATTCGTCTCCATCAAGAACGGCGGTGGTCCTGATGCCGGAGGCATCCGATCCGGCATTCGCCTCGGTCAGGCCGAAGGCGGCAAACTTGCTGCCGGACGCAACGGCAGGTAGATACTTTTCTTTCATTTCAGCCGAACCGCTGAGCATGATCGGATAGATACCCAGCGCAC
>JAHEMX010000558.1 GCA_024643445.1 Desulfobulbaceae bacterium
GAAAAGGCCTCCACGCAGGCCCGGTCTTCTTCGACGCCGCTGCCAAAGCCCTGGTAGGCAAAATCAAGAAACGGTGTCCAGCCCTTTTCGCTGGCGAGCTGTGCGACGGCCTGCCATTGATTCCGGTCAGGGTCCACACCGCTCGGATTGTGGCAGCAGGCATGCAGCAGCACGACATCACCGGCCGGTACCTGGCCCAGACAGGCCATCATTTCGTCGAAGTTAAGTCCTTTGGTCTGGGCATCGTAATAGGGATAGGCTGCCACAGCAAACCGTGCCGCTGCGAATATGCCGTTATGGTTTGCCCAGGTCGGTGAACTGACCCAGACGCGGGCGCCCGGATTAAATTGTTGCAGGAGTTCCGCGCCGATTCTCAGCGCACCGGTTCCACCGGGGGCGTGGGCTGTGGCCGCACGACCGGATGCGATTATTTCACTCTCCGCCCCGAAGAGCAGTTTTTGCACGGCATCTGCATAGACGGGGTCACCTGAGATCGGCAGATAATTTTTACTTTTCTCCGTTTCGAGCAGCATCTTTTCAGCCGCTTTGACACAGCCGAGAATCGGGGTGGCACCCTTGTCATCCTTGTAAACACCAACGCCAAGGTTGACTTTTGCCGGGCTGCTATCCCTGTTAAAGGCTTCAGTGAGCCCGAGAATTGAGTCTGCCGGAGCAGCCGTCACAGATTTCCACATATGCTTCCCCTTAAATGAAAATGGTAGATGAAACTGGTGATCAAAAATAATTGTTTTACGGAAAAGTTCAACACAATAGATCATGAGTGGTGGTCGTGAGTAGTAAATATCGGTTCAGCGAAAGAAAAAGGTTGTCTCGTTCTTACTCTGTCTTACTTGTGTGGAGTAAAACGATGGTCAGGAAGCAATAACACATTACTCATTAAAGGAGCGGATTATGATATACAGGAAACTGGGCAGGTCAGGCATTGAGGCATCCGTTGTCGGGTTTGGAGCTTGGGCCATAGGCGGCTGGATGTGGGGCGGGAGTGATGAAAAGCAGGCAATCAAGGCAATTCACGCTGCCGTAGACGCGGGCCTGACCCTGATAGACACGGCACCGATGTATGGTTTCGGCGCTTCCGAGGAGATCGTTGGCAAGGCGATCAGGGATTGTCGTGACAAGGTCGTGCTGGCAACAAAGTGCGGATTGATCTGGCACAAGGAACAGGGTGATTTCTTCTTCATGTCGGACGAGAAAGAGCGGACCGCAAACGGTGACCGCAAAATATACCGTTGCGGTGCTGCGGATACGATCCGGTATGAAGTTGAACAGAGCCTGAAACGGTTGAAGACCGACTATATAGACCTCTACCAGACCCATTGGCAGGATCCCACGACACCGATAGCGAATACCATGCAGACGCTGCTCGAATTGAAAAAGGAAGGGAAAATCAGGGCAATCGGCTGTTGCAATGCCGACCCGGCTCAGCTCGCAGACTATTGTGACGCCGGTCAGCTCGACGTTGACCAGGAATTATACTCGATGCTCGATCGAAAGCAGGACAGGCAGAACCTGCCCTTCGTCATTGAGAACGATATGGCCTTTTTGGCCTATTCACCCTTGGGCCAGGGCTTGCTGACCGGCAAAATCGGACCGGACAGGGTTTTTAATACAGGGGATCTGCGAAATACAAAACCACGCTTCAGTGTTGAAAACAGGCAGCGGGTACAGGAACTTCTGGCCCTGTTTCATAAAATTGCCGATCGTCTTGGGCTGAGCCTGTCCCAACTGGCCATCGGCTGGACGATTGCACAGCCAGGCTGCTCGCATGCCCTGGTCGGTGCGCGCACGGTCGAGCAGGTACTTGAAAATGTCGGTGGCGGCGCAGCTCACCTGCCGGCTGAGGATATCAGGGAAATAAACGAGGCTCTGGCCACGGTTGGCAAAGACATCGAGTGATTTGCGGGCGACCGCTCATGCTGCCGGATCGTGGCAGCAATGGGCGGTGGGTGCCACAGGAGTGTAGAGGTCCTGTTAGATGATAGAAGCATTGATTTTTGATATGGACGGCACCCTGGTTGATTCAGAGCGTCTTCACTTCGAGTCGTGGCGGGAGACACTGGCGCGTCACCAGGTTGAACATTTTCCTTTTGCTGATTTTGTTGCCTATGTCGGGACGAGTAACGAAAAGCTGGCTGAAGATTATATCAGCTCGCAGCGGTTGACGATCAGTGTGAACGAGCTGGTGCACGAGAAGCAGCGTATCTACCTGGAGATGATCCCGGAAATAGAACTGCTTCCCGGCGTCAGGCGGACGATTGAGCGTTTCCATGGAACCATGCGTCTGGCGGTTGCCTCCTCTTCACACCGGATAGAACTGGACCGGATACTCGAGACCCTTGGTCTTGCTGCCTGCTTTGAGAAGGTGGTCGGCGGCGACATGGTACAAAGGAAAAAACCAGACCCGGAAATCTACCTGAAAACCTGTCAGGAGATGGGACTGCACCCGTCGCTCTGTGCGGCGTTCGAGGATTCTGCGACGGGCGTTGCCGCCGCCCGGATGGCGGGGATGCTGGTGGTTGCCATCCCCCACAGTCTGTCTAAACATCACGATTTCAGCAGTGCCGATCTCGTGGTGTCGCGCATGGATGAGGTAGACGGTTCTCTTTTCAAACGGTTGCTTCCCTGAGTCAGCCTCAGGGGAGCAGGTTATCTTCTGGTCCCGACTCGCTTCTTGTCCTCGTTGACGTATCTGTAGAAAAGTGGGAATACCACGAAAAAGACAAGACAGATCAGGTATTCCACTCCTTTTATGTGCGTGTAGAAGTCAACCA
>JAHEMX010000088.1 GCA_024643445.1 Desulfobulbaceae bacterium
CATACCAGAGAGGAAAACCGCTCGGTACACACTGATTAAGGCAGCGAAAGAAACCGTGAAAGAAGCCTTCCCGGTTGATAGTGACGGTCAGCCGTTTACTGCCGTCAAACCCCTTTTCATGGCAGAAAGGACAATCTGCGACATAGGTCGTTTTATCAAGGACACCATTGACCAGATGCTTTTTGTAAAAATCAAAAACCGCTTGACCGTAATCATTCATGCTTTTTTTCTAAATACATTTCAACTTTCCGTCTATCCGAAGTCGGGCGCAGACCTGCAGCGTACCGGTGGGCCATTGAACTAGGCATTTGTTTTGATAATTGCCTGGAGATGGGCTGAGATTAAATCCTCAGTGAATTTGACATGGACCGAATATTCATTCTCTACGTTTTGTCTGCTTCTCACGGCAATGATCGAACCGAGAACATCCATCTGTCTTCCCACGGCCCCTTCCATGGCAACCATGACCCGAATCTTGCGGCCAAGCATGACACGGGCATGTTTTTTCTGGGATATCCGCATGAAGAAAGACACCCCTCCGCGAGAGATGTCAATGAGTTCACCCTGAGTCGAAAAACCGGTATCACGCCATTTGTCGTCAAGCAGGACTGAAGAAACCTTACCGGAAAGGTTGTGCCTCTGAGCCCCCCGGCGATCTCTATCGGCAGACGTGAAAAATTTCTCCAAACTGACGTATTTCTGACAGAAATCGTTAATCTTTGTTTCCAGGGCCGGGTATTCTTCCCGCAACGTCATCAGCTCGCTTTCGCCCAGATACATGACTTCAGCCTGTCCAAGAGAAGCGGCACTGACTGTCCACACAGAAGCATCCACAACCGTGTCGGCGCCCAGGATATCCCCTCTTACGGCAGTCTTTATCAATTTCTCTTCCGTTTTATCCTGGTAGAAAATCTTCACCGATCCGCTATTAATGAAGAATAACCCCGACTGCGTATCGCCCTGTTGGAAAATCAGTTCTTCATTGTCATAGATCTTCCGTTCGGTGGCGTGGATAAAGGTTGCAAATTCCTCCGTTGAGAGCTCATCGTATAGTTCCGACCAGGCCTCCATATCCATCTGTGCAACCGAGGCGATCTTTTCTTCTTCAATGATTTCTGCAGCCTGAATAATTTCAGACAGGGCCATCGGATCAATATCCACCAGCCATGTCCGCAGCATCTCGGCATCTTCAAAACGGCGCTTGGCCGCCATGGTGCCAATCAGTTTGAGAAGCGATATCTTTGCAGAATCAATTTTATCCTGTTGGACCAACTCTTCTATCCGAAGATATGAAGGCATTTCTTTGAGGTTCTGTACTTCCTGACCTGCTTCGCCTTCTGAGTCGGCCGCTGCACCGTCTTCGGACGAGGAACCTGCTGCGGCAGCTGATTTGGCTTTGTCCTCCAGACGTTCTTCAATTTTTCTTATCGCAACCTCGGTGTCCTGCCAGACAGCAGGAGACAGTTTTTTGTTCACTTTTTTCTTCTGTGTGTCAAGAAACGCAAGAAGAGCATCCCTGCCCGTCTCGGAACCGCTCCGGGAGAGAACTTTTATCGTCTCCATGATCAGCGGTTCCCTGATATCGGCAGAAAAATTCTCCTGATCCTCAAGCAAGGTCCCGAGATGTCGCGCCGTTTCCTCATCACTGTAGGGGAGCAGCGCTTTGACGACCTGGCAGAGCATAGCTTCACTTGCTTCCCCCAGGCACTTGATGAGCGTCTCTTTGCGCTGATCGCCGCTGATGGTGTAAATGGAGACAAATGCTTCACGCTGGACCCTGATATCATCATGACGCAGAAAGGGGAAAAGCGCCGGTATCTGTTCGATACCAGCCATAACCCCTGCCAGTTTTATCAGGTTCCGCTTCCCATACCACGGCATTGGCTCAGGCAGTTTTTCAATGATCAATTCCCTGGCAACCGACCCCATATCACCAAGCAAATCAACAATTTTCAGACGATTTGCCGGTTCTTCTTCCTGCAACAATTTTTCAACAATAAAGTCACCGGCAGGACGGCCGGACATGATCAGTCGCCGCCCTGTCTTGGGGGCACCTCCCTCAGCCAGGAAAAGAGCAAGCTGTTTTTTATAGAAGGCGCGGTTGTAGGAACGATCCTGTATACGTCCAACGAGATCGACCACGGCAGAATTTTTGGGCAATTGACCGGTGCGAATCTGATGAAAAACAGGCAGTATCTGGTCACCCCTGGCATAATTGCCCCGATCCCAGGAGTAGTTGATAATAGCCTGCAAAAGAAGGACTGATTTCTTATAGGTCGTATCGCCTTCAGAAGAGGAAGTAATCCACAGCAGAAGCGCATCGGTTAATAACTCCAGCAAATCCCAGCGTTCCATCTCCAGAAGTATTTCGCCGCTTGACACGATCGGGAGAATAAGCCGCTTACGATCATCCTCGGTACCATGCAGCATTTCACCTGACAACATTTTGATAAGCCGGGCACCATCTTCATCTTCGCCCTGCTTGATAAGCTTTTCTATCGTGGCCGGCAGGCTTGAGATGATTTCGTCGCTCTTCAGACCAGTCTTCCCGCCACTGAGCAGGCCACCGATAGCGGTCTCGATCCGTTTCTCCTTTCGCTCCTGTTCGCCGCTTTGCATCAGGGATCGCGCCCTTTCCCTGCCGACAAATTGTTTACCCTTTGTCGTTGCAAGCAACTTTTTCAGGGTCATCCCGACAATTCTTGCCTCGACCGTGTCGGTTTTTTTCTGCCGCACATATTGCCTGACCCAGCGATGCAACTGCCTCATTACCGCATCAAACGGTTGATTCGGCATTGCTGCCGTCAGTTGTGAAAAAAATTGTTGTGGAAAACCTTCGCCATATTTCTGGGCATAGAGAATTGCCAGCAGCGCCTCGTTCAGTTTCTCCAACAGCAATCCCGCAGCCGCGGTGATAACCTCGACCCGGTCAGCCTTCAGCAGGCTACCGGTATTCTCCATAAAATGGCTGTATGAAGAGGAAATAAATGGTTTATTCTTATCTGTTTTTTTCTCCGCCTCACGCAAAAACCGTGCGACTCCCGCAACAATAACGCTTACCGCATGTTCCCGGTCGCTCAGGAGCAGTTGCAGGGCTGAGAGCCCCTCCTGTCTCTTGCTTTCACCAAAAAGATAGGCCAGCAGGTCATTGGTTACAACAGGTGTGTCAAACTGCAAATGCAGGGCTGGTGACTGAGCGGCACTCTGCTCTTCTGCCGAGGGATTGTATTCGTCCGGAAAGCAGTGTTCAAGGCCAAGACTATCAACAAAAGGTCTGCCTCCTCCCTCGTTGTCTATCGCCTCTTTCCGGGCAACAAATGCGGACAGCACAGCCTGGAAGAGATCATGGTCAAAGGTGGGCAAAAAAACGACATTATCCAGCTTAAGCAGATTAAGGTGACGATAGATGAGGAGTTCGGTAAACTCGGCAAGCATCTTTTCCGGCACATCCACCCCGCACAACCAGGCAACGTCATCCCTTCTGCCGAAAGACAGCACTCCAAAATCACCGGCATATTGTTTCAGGGTCTGATAGGCTTTTTCGTTGGTATTGCCAACCTGTGGGGAATTTACCGGATAGAGGCGCGAGGTAGTAACGGCATTGTTAAATGCTTTTAATGCCCTGAATGCCTCTTTTTGTTTCTGCTCTAAGCTCATCGTTTTTTAAAGCTTCCTCCGAACCGGCGATCAGATCACTGGACACCTTGAACAATCGCCTTTTCGTCCGATCTCTATGATATGCTCGAAATTTTATGCTCGGAATATCAATTATACAGCTTCGGTAAAATTTCCCGCATGCCCTGGCCTCGAACGAAAAACCTGATTATTTCAGATACTCCACAGCAATGCTGTAAATGTAGTTCACTTTTTGCTCTCAAGAACAAGATACTGCAAATGACACCATCTCCTTTTTTATGACTACCACGGCATCGAAGTAAAAGTCAAGAAAGACGGATGGTTAATAGCACTGCCCGGCCGTTTTCAGGCATTTTTGCAGAGGCCTCATCGTCTGGGGACGTCCCCCTCATCTCTCAACCCTCAACAAATTATACACGCAAACAGCACCATCTATCCAGCTTTATAACGCTGTAATGACGCATTTTTTTTGCAACAGAAGAATAATTTCGGCCAGCGGCAGGCCGACTACATTCGAGTATGACCCGTTTACCGATTCAACCAGCACGCCGCCTCTGCCTTGAATACCATACGCGCCGGCCTTATCCATCGGTTCTCCCGTCATGACATAGGCGTGCGCCAGGGCCTCGGCAAAGGGAGCGAAGCGGACCTCTGTTTTCCGGCTGTCCAGGATACTGGTCTTTTCACTTTTGTTCATCAGGCAATAGCCTGTCCGGACTTCATGCGTTCTGCCGGCAAGACGCATCAGCATTGTCACCGCATCTTCAGGTGATGACGGCTTTCCCAGAAGCTCGTCGTCAATGGTGACGATGGTGTCTGCCGAGAGGATCCAGGCAGACGGGTATTCCAGGCCGACCTGTTCCGCCTTCTGCTCCGCCATCCTCCGCACATAATCATCAGCCCCCTCGCCCGCAGCCGGGACCTCGTCGATTTCCGCCGGACAGACAATAAACGACAGTCCAAGTTCCTGCAAAAACCGTTTCCTACGTGGAGATGCCGAGGCAAGTACCAATTCTTTGATCGTTCGCAACATAGAGACCGCTCCTTCTCTTCCGGCAATCATTGCCAAGCGTCAGCCCCGGGCGATCAGCGAGTCCGGAGATATTAATTGGCGATCACTTTACAGGAAAAAATGGATTCCGATAAGCCCCTCCCCGCGTTCACGGGTCGCGATAGCCCAGCCCTGCCCCTGTTACGCTACTACCGGCTGCGTGGTACCCAGAAATAGCGGGAATCTTGAATTATCGGGTTTTACGTTCTGGATAAAGACAAACAGCACTATGGTTCACGGGGAGATAAGGTTTTCCGTGTCTAAGCGAGACAGGCAGTGGTTCTGAGGAAAATGGTAACTGGTTTGCCTGATCAGTCGGCGAGAAAGCTCTGATAGCGGGATTGACTTCGGCTGAGGTGGTCGCGCATCGCCTGTCTTGCCTTCTTGGCGTCGCGGATGGCAATTGCCTCATAGATACGCTGATGCTCATCGAGTATCTGGCTCATGTAGGTTGTTTGGCCCTCAGTTGCGATGAGTTTGAGCTGCAGTTGGGCTCTCGGAATCGTCTTGTCTCCCAGAAACTCCAAAAATTCTTTATACTTGCGATTATTTGTAGCATCAGCGATGGCGCGATGAAATTCATAATCCGCCTTTACCGCCGACCCTCCCTTTTTCACTTGAACAATCATTTCCTGCAAAGCTTCAAAAATTTTTGCTTGATGGGCCACTGAACACCGTGCACAAGCAAGACTGGCCGCCTCAATCTCCACGGCCATACGCAGCTCTAAAATTTCCAGGACATCGGAAATCTGGGCGTGATCAAAGGCAAAAATTGAACCATTTGCCCTGGCCGGTGCCAGGACCAATACGCCTGCTCCCTGCCGCGGCTTAAGAAGACCTTCCGCTTTCAGAGCAGCAATCGCCTCGCGAATAACCGTCCTGCTTACCCCGAACTTCAGGCTCAGCGACGGCTCCGTCGGCAACATCATTCCAGGCTGCAACACGCCACTCTGTATATCGGCACGCAGACCGCTTATCACCTTTTCAGTCAGGGTAATCTTCGGTCGCTTCTTCTCGGTAGCAGAATCATTCATTCTTTTATCTATTCATTTCAGGTTTCAAGCGGTACGCACAAAGAGCATTTCATGGCGGTGCCGGGGTTATTCCACTTGTGTTTATTCATCATACTACTTAATCCCTGATTAGGAAACGATTATCTCTTGAAAAAGGAAAAAACCATGGCAGGGCGCCCCTGCCAGTTGTACTTCACGCAAAGAGAAAAAAGTATCTATATATCTTTATATATTACATATTATTTTTTTATGTAAAAATTTTTACCAAGTGAAATGTCCAACAATACAAACGATGAAGACGACCATAAAATTCATATTATGTGTTGACGATATTAATCATACTGTGTTATGAGTTAAGGCAATTTGTGGGGCATAAAATGCGAGGTTCTTGGCTGTCTGAAAGGCAATGTCCGGGTTTTGACCGTATCGGCTCGCTGGACTTCCCGTTTGCATGGCACAACTGCCGTACCCAGGTGAGACACGCTTTTTCATGGAGAGCTAATCTATGATTCATTCGTCATCCGGCATCAACAGAGCACCAGTTGTGACCGAGATCAACGTTATTCCCGTGGCAGGTTACGACAGCATGATGCTTAATCTCAGCGGTGCGCACGCTCCCTTCTTCACGCGCAATATTGTTGTTGTCAAAGACAACTCCGGTCGGACCGGCATCGGCGAAATCCCGGGGGGCGAAGGAATCCGCAAAACGCTTGAAGACTCGCGGCCATTGGTTCTGGGGCAGGAAATTGGTCAGTATAACAAGATACTCAATAGTGTGAGAAACCGGTTTGCGGATCGGGATACCGGTGGCCGCGGCCTGCAAACTTTTGATCAGCGCATCACGATCCATGCGGTGACCGGCCTTGAAACAGCACTGCTCGATCTTCTTGGCCAGTTTCTTGACGTTCCGATTGCAGCTCTGCTCGGGGAAGGACAACAGCGTAATCGTGTAAAAGTGCTTGGCTATCTCTTTTATCTGGCGGATAGGAACAAGACGGATCTCCCCTATCTGTCAGGTAATGATTCTCAAGACGATTGGCTCCGGCTCAGACATGAGGAGACGCTGACTCCTGATGCAATAGTACGACAGGCTGAAGCCGCATACGATCGTTACGGCTTCAGTGATTTCAAACTCAAGGGAGGAGTCCTGCCGGGGGAAGAAGAAATCGAAGCAGTCCAGTACCTCTCCAGGCGTTTTCCCGAGGCTCGCATTACTATTGATCCCAATGGCGCCTGGTCTCTTCAAGAGGCTATTCGGTTGTGTAAAGGACAGGCTAAGGTCCTCGCCTATGTAGAAGACCCCTGCGGCGCAGAAGAAGGATATTCAGGCCGCGAGATAATGGCGGAATTTCGCCGGGCGACAGGACTGCCGACGGCAACCAACATGATCGCCACGGACTGGAGACAGCTGCGCCACACCGTGTTGCTCCAGTCGGTCGATATTCCCCTGGCGGACCCGCATTTCTGGACCATGCAGGGATCTGTCCGGGTCGCTCAATTATGCCATGAGTGGGGATTGACCTGGGGCTCACATTCTAACAACCATTTCGACATTTCACTGGCGATGTTTACCCATGTGGCAGCTGCCGCCCCCGGCGAAATAACGGCTATCGACACCCACTGGATTTGGCAGGAAGGGCAAAATCTTACCGTCAATCCCCTGCAGATCAGCGATGGTCACCTGACGGTTCCTGAGCGGTCCGGGCTCGGTGTGGAAATAGATATGGGAGCGATTGAAGAAGCCAATCGCCTCTACCGCTCTCACGGGCTTGCCGGCCGTGATGATGCATTGGCGATGCAATACCTTATTCCAGGCTGGACCTTCGACAACAAACGTCCTTGTCTGGTGCGTTAACTGAACCGGCACCCTGAGGACACCGATACCATACCATTAGTGCAAAGAGGAACCGAATGGACAGTAATTTCGCAAAGGGTGTTATCACACCAATCGTCACCCCGGTCGATGCGGAGGAGAAAGTGATTGAGCGCTCTCTGCGTCAGATTATAGAGCATGTGCTCATCGGCGGCGTTCATGGCATTCTGTCAATGGGCAGCAACGGCGAATTTTTTGGACTTGACCGGGAAGAGCAGCAGCGTGCGGTTGCCATCACCGTTGATCAGGTTCAGGGCCGTGTCCCTGTCTATATGGGAATTGGCGCAATATCGACCAGGGAGTGCATTACTCTTGCAAAAAAGGCGGAAACCTTAAAAGCCAAGGCCATAACCATTCTGCCGCCAATGTTTCTTACCCCCAGCGACGACGAACTCTACCAGCACTTCAAAGCAGTCGCAGATGCGACGTCTCTGCCTGTTTTGCTCTACAACAACCCGGACAGGATGAGGGTCGGTATCTCTGCCGGTCTGCTCGAGAGGTTGTCGGCGATACCAAACATTGTCGGGGCTAAGGACAGCAGCGGCGACATGACGCTGACGGCTGAGTTTATCCGCCGGACAAGGGATAAGAATTTCAAGATTATGGCTGGAAGGGACATCATGATACTGGGCACGCTCGCCTACGGCGGGGTGGGGTGTGTCGCCTCGACAGCCAATATCGTGCCTCGTCTGGTCGTCGAAATATATGATAGATTCATGGCCGGTGACCTGGCCGGATCTCTGGAGGCACAATACAAACTTGCGCCCTTGAGGATGGCTTATAGCCTTGGCAGCTTTCCTGTGGTAACCAAAGATTACATGGCTCTTCTTGGCTTTGATGTCGGAGCGCCGATCAGACCGAACACAAGCTGCTCGCCTGATAACATGGCACGGCTGAAGACCATCCTTGAAGATATCGGAGCGGAAAAGCTGGCCTGAACGGCAGCTTATCAGCTCTGATTTTGTTAACCTCAAACAGAGCAAGCGATGCATCAGGTATTTTGGCGATAGTGTCGACAGCACTATCTTTCATCCATTCTGCACACAAGAGAGGAGTTAATTGTTATGAAACGATTATTGATGAGCCTGGGGTTGTTTTTCTTTGTCTTCGCCTTGACACCGATCACCGATGGCATGGCCGCGGACAAAATGATAAAAGGGAACTTACGGGTCGTTATCGGCTCGAAATCCACTGGCGGCGATACCTACCAGAATTCAAGCATCGTCGCCACAGAACTTGGCAAACAGCTTGATATCAATGTCAAAGTTGATGCCGTTGGAGCAAGTGCCGCGTTCAAGGCGATCGAGCAGAGCGGTGCGAGCGGTAATACCGTGATGATTTTCCATGACCAGTCCTATCTCGGTTACCTCTATGGAGTGAAGGGGTATGAAAATATCTTCGAGAAATACATCGTCGGCCCGACGGTCGCCATCAATCCCGGCAATGCTTATCTGGTGCCGAAAAGTTCACCGTATCAGACCATCGAAGATGTCATGGCAGCATGCGGTAAAGGGACGAAAGTAAGGGTTGCCATTCAACCCGGCGGCGTTTCTGAAATTGGCTTCAGTGCCCTGAAAAACGCCATCAAAATTAAATTCCCCGGCATGGAGGGCAACCTGGTGGCGGTCAATACCGGTTCCCAGTCGGACAAGAATCAACTGCTCTTCGATGGCCAGGCGGACCTGATCAACGGCTCTGTACAGGCAAACGAACAGTATACGCGTCTGCCCTCCAGTGACCAGAAGGCCATGCGTTTTGTCTGGCTGACCGCGCGCAATAAGACCATCGCCCAGGCAAATCCGGAAGGAATGGGAGAGACAAATCGCGAAGCGCTGCTCCAGTTTGTCGACCCCACAGCCGCC
The DNA here is from genome assembly GCA_024643445.1 of Desulfobulbaceae bacterium. GTDB lineage: Bacteria > Desulfobacterota > Desulfobulbia > Desulfobulbales > Desulfocapsaceae > Ww85. The sequence goes on from JAHEMX010000088.1 coordinate 9,436, forward strand.
GTTCCTTTTGACGACAAGACCAATTTCACCTTCGATAAAGAGTTTTTCTTTCTTTATAACAAAGACATGAGTCCTGAGCTTGTCGCCTACTTCGACGAAGCTCTTACGGCGGTTTTTGCTGCCGGAAAAATCCAGCCAATCCAGAAGAAATCCTTCTTTATTCCCGATTTTCTGCCATCGGCCGAATCGCAGGCATACCTGAAGAACAAAATGGCCCAATATAAAGAAATCATAGAAGCCATCAGGTAAAACAAAAAGAGACGCCATCGCATCTTCCGATGGCGTCTCTTCCCTGCATCAAGATACGCTAAACAAGTTCGTCAGAACTGAAACTACAAAAAACAGCACTTTAAGAACAACGAGGGGTATAGAAATGGGCAACGGGTCTTTATCATTTCTGGAGATCTCCATAGACTTTCACCAGTCTCACCTGTTTTTCCCGATCATCGTCACCTGGATTCTGCTGCTGCTCCTTGTGGCCATTTTTTTCCTCTATGGCCTCCCATTCCTCCTGGCCGTCCGCAGAGGTGAGAAGACACTGGATTTATCCGTAAAACATTTTGACAGTCTGCGGTTCTTCGGCACGATCATTTTGACGATAGTCTACTTCCTGCTGATGGATTATGTCGGTGGTTTTTTTCCGAACATGGGCCTGGGATTCCTGCTCATGTCAGTTCCCTTCATGTTCCTGCTCTCGCTGCTCTATGTTCACGACATCGATCGAAGAAAGATTCTGTTGATCAGTTTAAACGCGCTCATTGCACCTGGTGTGGCCTGGTATGTTCTGGCCAATATGTTCAATATTTCATTGCCTTAACCTGGTAAGGACTGCTTGTTATGGAAATTTTGGCATTACTCTCACCAACTTTTCTGGTGTTGATC
>JAHEMX010000559.1 GCA_024643445.1 Desulfobulbaceae bacterium
TGGCATTTTTTGATCGTTCATTACCAGATAATTTGTCTGCCTTGGTGTAGACACCGACAAAAGGCAGCTGCAACTCCCGCAGCATCTGCAGCAGTTCACCGTCCAGGGCTTTTGCCTCATGTCTGAGATCCATGATGACGACAACGCACCGCAGCTGATCACGACTCTCAAGATAGGAAGTAATCAATTTTTCCCAGGAGGTTTTGAGATCTTTTGACACTTTTGCATAACCATAGCCGGGCAGATCGACGAAATAACACTGTTCTTCAACAAGGAAGAAATTAAGCGCCTGCGTTTTCCCAGGCCGGGAACTTACCTTTACCAGGTTCTTCCTGTTCAGCAATGCATTGAGCAAGCTGGATTTACCGACATTGGATCTTCCGGCAAAGGCGAGTTCGGGCAAACGATCATCAGGCAGTTGTTTGAGACTGTGTGCACTGATAATGAACTTTGAATCCAGAAATTCCATATGTCCACCAACTGACGGAAAAAAGGTGCGTTTTCAGTACGGTTTCAAGAACCATTTACAGGAATCCGCAAGCCTGACTAACTAGATAACCTTGTTTAATGGGTACTCAATGATCCCCTGGGCACCTTTCTTGATGAGTCTTGGAATCAGGTCCCTGACAATATCTTCCGAGACGACAGTTTCTACAGAAAACCAGTCGGACTGGTAGAGATTGGCAATTGTCGGGGCGTTGAGACTCGGCAGAATAGTTACGATGTCATCCAGGTGTCTGTTTTCGACATTCATCTTCAGTCCGACAATACGATCAGCCCTCAGCGCACCTTGCAGCAGCATGGCTATATTCTCGATCTTTTCACGTTTCCATGGATCTTTCCAGGCATCATTGTTGGCGATCAACTGCGTATTTGACTGCATCAGCTCATGAATGATCCGCAAACCATGGGCCCGAATGGTACTTTCGGTTTCGGTGACTTCAACAACGGCATCCGCCAGACCAGAGACTACCTTCGCCTCCGTGGCCCCCCAGGAAAATTCAATATCAACGTTTATTGCCCGCTCCTGGAAAAACCGGCGCGTCACATTCACCAGTTCGGTTGCAATCTTTTTGCCATTGAGGTCTTCAAGCGTTTTGATTTCAGAGTCTCCGGCCACAGCAATCACCCACCGCGTCGGCTTGTTGCTGACTTTGGAATAGACAAGGTCAGCCACAATAACCGCATCCGATTCGTTCTCCAGGGTCCAGTCTTTTCCGGTAATACCGGCGTCAAGCATACCACTTTCTATATAACGGGACATTTCCTGCGGCCGACAGATGGAACAATCGAGTTCGGGGTCATCAATTTTGGGGAAGTAATTTCGCGCTGCCGGTTTGATCAGCCACCCGGCTTTTTCAAATAATTCTATCGTTGCGTTTTCAAGGCTCCCTTTCGGCAGACCCAGCTTCAAGATACTCATGTATAGACACTCCACTCATCTGTAGCATTTAAAGTTTCTTTTACTTGTAAACCTCTTTGGGATCAAATATCCTCTCTTCAGTAACGACAAGCTCACCATCGACAATCTGTCGGTAAAAGCAGGAATGATAGCCTGCATGACAGGCGGCCCCGCCCTCCTGCTCAACGACATAGATAAGCGTGTCAGCGTCACAATCGACCAGAATCTTCCTGATATGCTGAATATTACCAGAGGACTCACCTTTCAACCAAAGTTTGTTTCTGGATCTGCTCCAGTAGTGAGCCTTGCCGGTCTCAAGGGTTTTTACCCAGGCCTCTTCATTCACATAGGCGAGCATCAATACTCTACCTGTCTTGTCTTCCTGAACAATTGCCGGAACCGTACCGTCGGCAGATTTGGTAAAATTGATGTTTATCATGACACCGGGGATCGAATGATAATCTTAAAGTGATTTTCTACCGGAACAACCGCTTAATTGGCGAAAAAAAAATGGTCCTCAAGGCCACCTACCTTATGAATATGCAATGATTTTGTCAAGATCTCTGAAACCCACTCAATAATTGACACATGCAACACCAATCGCTAGTATAGTGCGCAAGAGGCGAAATTGAGAGGAGTACTCTCCCGCTCGGCAGTCAGTTTACACTACTTTTTCAAACAGACAATCGAGCCGCTTGCAAAATGGTTTTTCGACCAAACCACATGGTATGATGATATTTTATCCTTGGAATAGCAAATACATGTCTAACGTAAAATGTATCACATGGGGTGATTTTTAATCAAAATTCTCATTTTGCAAAAGGCTCAATCGTTAGAGGACTCTTCATGCACAGGGTTGAAAACAAAGATAGTATTATCATCACTTTTACCGGCACGTTGGATAACGGTGAGGTTTTCATGGAAATCAACGCGGATGCCCCGATGCAGGTCATTATCGGTGAAAGTGAACTGCCACCGACAGTTGAAAGCGGCATCATGGGCATGACCCGGGGACAAACCCGGAAGATTCGTGTCCCTCCGGAAGAAGGTTACGGGCCTCGACTTAAAGAACTGGTCCATGAAGTACCGTTAAAAAGTTTCGGAGAAAAAATAATCCCGAAACCGGGAATGATACTTTCACAGAAAGCTGAAAAAGATGGTATTGAACAACGGGTCCCGGCTACCGTTATAGAAGTAAAGGAAAACTCCGTCGTTATTGACTACAACCATCCACTGGCAGGCCATGATCTGACCTATAGCCTGACGGTAGTGGAGATCATTAAACCCAACTAGCCGGGCAACATGGATATCCGTAACAAATAACGTTACCCCTTTCTCCTCTTATCCCTGCTTTTCATACTCGTACTGACCCCGATCATTG
>JAHEMX010000560.1 GCA_024643445.1 Desulfobulbaceae bacterium
AATGCCAAGGCGATCGGGCAATCAATTGTCAGTGCCAAACTATGGTTCAGCGACGGCATTGCAGCTCCGACGGCTGAATGGATTGACAACGGGGCACAGCTGGCGATCAAAACAGATCGCGGCGAGTACCTGGTCACTGCCAAGCAGATGTATGCAACCGGCCTGCAGGTCGCCCATGATCCCGGGGTCTGGTGGGTATATATCGGCTGCGGTCTCATGCTCTTTGGACTTTATGTTGCCTTTTTCATGTCACACAGAAGGTTGTGGCTGCTTATCAGCCCTTCAGGTGAAGGTTCGCAGGTTTTCTTCGCCGGTTCGGCGAACAAGAACAGACCCGGATTTGAGCGACAATTTTCCGAATTAAAAGAGAACCTTGTTAGCGACTGATCGTCTTCTCTGAGCTGTCTCGAATTTAAATAGTTTTATCTCAAATACAAAAGAAACCTAACAATTACGGATACGGAGCTTCAGCATGGATAGTTCTCAGCTTCTCGGAATAACGACTTTCACCTATCTTTTCGCGTCATTCCTCTATATTGGTGTGCTGGTCTTCCGGAATAACAAACTCGGCTCCATTGCCACGGGGTTTACCGCAATCGCGCTGCTGATCCAGACCATCGGCCTGGTACTGAGATGGATAGAGTCCTATCGTCTGGGATTTGGTCACGCGCCGTTTACCAACATGTATGAATCCGTTGTTTTTTTTGCCTGGATGATCATCATCATCTATCTGGGCATAGAGTGGAAATTCAAGACTCGTACCATCGGCGCGTTCGCCGTGCCAATTTCATTTCTGGCCATGTCATACGCCTCTTTTGCCCCGCTTGACCGCGGCATCAATCCCCTCGTCCCGGCCCTGCAGTCGAACTGGCTGCTTGCCCATGTAGTCACTTGTTTTGTCGGCTATGCTGCATTTGCCATAGCGGCAGCCCTTGGCATCATGTACCTTGCCAAGAGTTCTGCTCCAGCACCGGCAGCCGATAAAGGTTCAAAAGAGGTACTCCCGTCTCTTCGGGTTCTTGATGATATGATCCACAAGAGCATGATATTTGGTTTTATCTGGCTCAGCGGGGGCATCATCACCGGAGCCATATGGGCCAATTCTGCCTGGGGAACCTACTGGAGTTGGGATCCTAAAGAGACCTGGTCTCTTATCACCTGGTTCGTCTATGCCATTACCCTGCATGCCCGCTATACCCGTGGAATTCACGGCAAAACCATTGCCTGGCTGTCCCTGATCGGATTTATCGCGGTCATCTTTACATACTACGGTGTAAACTTCCTTCTTTCTGGCTTGCACAGCTACGGATCAAATTGATTTTTTAAGTGGAATTACAGTCCATTAATCAAGGTACTTTTCCGTTCAAGGTATCTTGACAGAGTTTATTCAACTCGGTATAACTGGTAGCAAATGAATTGCCATTCAACAACTACAGCTGTATCAATTGAAAATACTTTAAATGAGGGGTGGACATTATGATGAGAACAATGTTGATCTGTATCTTTGCTGTTACTTTCTTATGCGCTGCCGCCGGCATCAGCCTGGCAGACAATGGTCCTACCGAGATGACTCTGCAGGCCGAAAAAGACAAGGCTAAAACGCCGAAACCCGCGGTATTTCCTCACCAGAAACACCAGGGATTTGCAAAATGCGCTGACTGTCATCATGATGCCAAGGATGGCAAACAGGTCGCCTATACAGAAGGCATGAAAATCCAGAAATGTGAGACCTGCCACTTCAGCGGATCTGGCATGGACAAAAAGCTTGAAACCTTCAAGGATGCAGCACACACGAACTGCAAGGAATGCCACAAGACGACAGCCGCAGCAAAACCGGAACTGGCTGAAAAGTTCAAGGGTTGCATGCCCTGTCATCCGAAGAAGTAATTCTCCCATCGGAATAGCATAAAACAGGCCGCTCAGCAGAGCGGCCTGTTTTATGCTGCATATTTATATTTTCCGCCGTCTCCCGGCAACACTGTCGGTCAACTGCCAAGATGCATCTTTGAAATATCGCCCACTTCCAGGATAAGCGTACCGATCGCCGTCAGCAGGTTGAGCCTGTTGGTCCTGAGTTTCTCATCCTCAGCCATAACCATAACGTCATCAAAGAAACGATCAACCGGCTCTTTCAGGCGTAGCATGCTGTTAAGAAAGTCCTCGTAATTCCTTGTTTCCAATTGTTTTCGCCCAACCTGTACCAGTTGCTCATACACCGCAAAAAGCTCACCTTCGGCATGGTCTGTAAAGAGGCTGGTATCGACGGAACACTCACTATTATCCTTGACGATATTGCGAATACGTTTAAACGAGCCGGCCAGGACATCGAAGGAGTCTTCCTGTCTCATCTTTGACAGCGCATCAATACGTTCGAGACTGTCTATAACCTCGGTGAACGATATGGAGGTAACCGCCTCGACTGCCCGGCTGTCCATATTCCTGCTGATACAATCGTTGACAAATCGTCTTTTTACAAAATCCATGATCTCAGCAACCGTCCTGCTGCCGCCTGCAACCCTGCTGCCATAAAGCGTCAGCGCTTTGTTAAAAATTTCCGGTAAGACAAGAACATAACCTCGATCTTCAATAAGGCGCAGAACAGCAAGGGAGAGCCTTCTCAGCCCATAGGGATCGGCCGTCCCGGTCGGCACCTTTTTGATGCCGAAACAACCGGCAATCGTATCAATCCGATCCGCCAGTCCGACAATAGCGCCGATACCGGTTTCAGGGAGAGCGGCATCGGAACGAATGGGCATATAATGCTCCCTGATG
>JAHEMX010000561.1 GCA_024643445.1 Desulfobulbaceae bacterium
CGATATCGGGGTGGATTTAACGATACTGATGGTTGCCGACCGTTTTACCGATAACCCAGTTCAGGTCTGCCAGGAGGTGGATCTGGCGATCCCGGAGGATGCTGTTGTTCTTCTTCCGTGAGCAATCCGCCGCCCGCCATCTTCAGTAGGTGCGGCGAAACGGCGGCGGCTCCTTCCGGGCTTCGACGAGGCGGCGCAACTGGTCGCATTCAGCCTGGGCACTTCTCAACTCCTGCCGAAGACGATCCCTCTCGGCCAGAGGTGCCTTGTCAAACCGATCCTGCAGTTTGTGGACGTTCTGCTGTGCACGGTAGAGTTCTCTTGCCAGTGCCCTGATTACCATGTGCTGCCTCCTGACCCTGCGTTCATGAACAGTTCCCTCTCTTTATTTCTTCCTGACTAACAGCGATGCATAGGCGGAATTGAGTGCAACAAATTGTTCGTGCTCTCCGCCTCCGTCCGGGTGCAACTCCTTGGCTCGCTGCCGGTAGAGCCGCGTCAATTCTTTCTTGCTCATCTGACTCAGCTTCTGCCAGTCTGTGTCAAAGATCCTGGCCGCATCACCGCTGCTGACGTTTGGTTTCTTCTGAGGCCATTGGAAAGCGCGGTGTCTGCCCATGAATTCACGAAGAAAATCGTCGAAAAGCGATCTCCGGCCGTAGCCGTGATCAAAAAACATGATAATATAACGGATCAGGTGGTCGTGCAGTGATTTCCCGCTTATCTGCTGTGACCAGAAGAGCGGGTCGCGGTTGAGTCTGCAGATATCTTCTATGAAATAGTCCGCGATGTCGTTTTGATTCAAGGCCTCGGGCATGGTGGCGGATATCGATTCCCCGAAATGACGCTGCAGATCAAAAATGGCAAACACATAGGTCTTCAGCTCGTTGTAATGGAGTACCTTTTCCATGTCCATGAAATAGTATTCACGTTCATCGCGGCATTTGTTGAGCAGCGGACGATACAGTTTTACATTGAGCCTGAAAATCTTACTCTGGTCAACGGCCCCGTACCTGAGATAGTAGAGGCGCCTGCGATCAAAAAGATGGACTTCTTTTTCAATGGCCGTCCGCTCTTGCTCAGATAACGGGGATACCCGCGCCCTGCCCCGGTGACGGAAGCGCTCAAGACGACGCTGCTCCTCCCGGGGCAGAAAGTCCCAGAGCAGCTCTTCAAGGCGTGTGGTCGGGTCCTGGCCGGTTTGCGCTGCCAGGGTATGTTCAAGTTCTGATGAGAAATAGCAGATGTCGTCGGATGGATGGTTGATATAGCGGCCGGGATCGCTGCCGAGATTAAATAATACCCGGTAGCGACAGCACGCACGTTTTTTGTCCGGAAACGACTGGCGGATTTCATAGCGTCTGCTTCCGGCCCTGTTGATGACGGCAAGATACATAATATGCGGGGGTCTGAGTGCTCTTACAATTACAGACAGGATCTCGTTAATATGTTAAAACCCACAGCGATGCAGGTTTCCATGGTTATTGAAGCTAATAATACGTCTATTCGTGCTGTTTTGCAGCAGGAGAATGGGTGATTCTTGTGAAGAGAGGTTTGAAATGTCTTTGAAGATTCCCGTTTCGTGGGGTGAGTTTTTCGATAAGCTGACGATTCTTCAGATCAAGCAGGAGCGCGTCAAGGACGATGGCAAGCTGAAAAATATCAACAGGGAGCTCGAAGAACTCTGCCACGTCCGGGATGCCCATAACATCCATGATGAGAGGCTGCCCGGGCTGGTTGACGCATTACGTAATGTAAATGGTGCTTTGTGGCAGATTGAGGATGATATCAGGGGGTGCGAGAGAAGTGGTGACTTCGGTAGCCGCTTTGTTGCATTGGCCCGCTCGGTCTACAAGACCAACGATCGCCGGGCGGAGTTGAAGTACCTGATAAATATGCTCCTTGTCTCTGAGATGGTTGAAGAGAAATCCTACCAATCATACTGATGGCCTCGGTTCTCGTTATCAAACTCGGGGCGCTTGGGGACCTGGTGCAGGCGGACGGCGCCATGCGGGATATCCGCGAACATCACCCCGACGACCGGATCACCCTGATGACTACTCCTCCCTACCGTCGCTATGGTGAACGCTGTCCATGGGTTGACGATCTGCTGCTGGACCCGCGTGCCTCCCGTTTTCATCTTCCCCGTATGTTCGCTCTGGGCAGAAAACTGCGAAGCCGCCATTTTGACCTGGTCTACGACCTGCAGCAGGTGGGGCGAACCCGTTTTTACTGTCACTGGCTGTTTGCCAAGGTCGACTGGCTCGGTGATGCCAGGGGCTGCCGCTATTATCTGAAACGGCCGGCCGGAAGCTGTGCGGCGGATCATTTTGCCCGTCATCTGCCGCTGGCAGGTATCAGCGTTCAGCATACCCTGCAGAACAATGTGTCCTGGATGGCGGATGAGGTTGATGATATCATTGCAAATGCTGCCCTGAAACCGGGATTTATTGTCCTTATCCCGGGTGCTTCAGGGCTGCATGAGGCGAAACGCTGGCCCTATTTCGCCGATCTTGCCGGCCGTCTGCTTGACCATGGCAGGCAGGTCGTTACCATCCCGGGACCGGAGGAACTCGATCTCTGCCGAACCATTCCCGGTTCGATGCTCGTTGAGCCTGGCGGTTATCATGACTTTTTCACTCTGGCGGGCATTGTGCGCCGGGCCGGATTTGTCATCGGCAACGATACCGGTCCAACCCACATTGCCGCCCATCTGCAATGTCCCGGCCTGGCGCTGTACGGGCCTCATACTTCGCCTGCCAGTACCGGTA
>JAHEMX010000089.1 GCA_024643445.1 Desulfobulbaceae bacterium
TATTTTCCCGACCCTCTCCGTTCAGCAAAATCTGGAAATCGCCCGAAAGCCGGGTCCAAACGGTGAAATGAACTGGGACCTGGAAAGGGTATACAACCATTTCCCCAAGCTCAAAACCATTTCCAGACGCAAGGGAGACAACCTCTCCGGCGGAGAGCAGCAGATGCTCTGCATTGCCCGCACGCTGATGGGCAACCCGGAGCTGATACTCCTGGATGAACCCTCTGAAGGACTGGCGCCGCTGATCGTCCGCGAGGTCATGAATCTTATCAAGGAACTGACCGAGCTCAATATAACCACGATCCTGGTGGAACAGAATGCGCCCATGGCCTTGCGGGTCTGTTCCAAGGTTTTCATCCTGGAGAACGGGAAAAACGCCTACGAGGGAGCATCTTCCGAGCTGAGGGCCGATAAGGAGCTCATGAATCGCTTCCTGAGCGTCTGAGCATATTGCCCGGGGTGGTTTCTTATACCTGTTTACGGCAATACGGATCAGACCGGGCAAACACCAAGCCCGCCCCCTGCCTGGTAAGTCGCAAAAAAAACAGGCGGCAAAGGGAAGACTGTGAAGAGCTTGAAGTTGACGAAATGGTATCGCTTCCTTTACTATGGCCTTGCCTTTTCCGGTGAGTTAACAGCGTTTTTGTCAGACAGGAAAGCTGAAGGCGCCGTTTGCCGGAAAAATTGGCCTTAATCACAATAGTGGATGACAGAGACATGAACATTAAAAATGTATGCGTGGTCGGCACCGGCACCCTCGGCACCCAGATTGCCATGGTGAGCGCGGCGGCCGGCTATACCGTCAAGACCTTCGATATCAGGCAGAACGCGCTGGCCGAAAATCTGGCCGACCTGAAGAGAACCATCGAGGATAAAAACGCCAGGCCCCGAGTTCCCTTCTCCGAATGGAACGGGCTCAGGGAAAGGATCTCGCAGTTCTCCGACCTCCCGCTTGCGGTAAAAGACGCGGACCTGGTCATCGAGGCGGTCAGCGAGGACCTGGCCATCAAGAACAAGGTGTTCGCCCAGCTGGGTGAACTTGCTCCCCCCCACGCCATTCTGGCGACCAACAGTTCCTCTCTGCCGGTATCCAGGGTGGAGAAGAGTTCCGGTCGTCCTGAGCTCTGCCTGAACCTGCATTTTTCACGTCCGCTGGAAGGCATGCTCCACGTGGACCTGATGGGAGGCAGCCGGACCCTTCCCGAGGTGATGGAAACAGGAGATGGCTTTCTGCGTTCTCTCGGGTGTCTCCCCCTGAGGGTCAACAAGGAAATGCTCGGCTTCTGTTTCAACCGGGTCTGGCGCGCGGTAAAAAAGGAAGTGCTCCATATGTGGGCAGACGGTGCGGTTGATTTCAGAGATATCGACCGGGGCTGGATAAGCTTTACGGGCATGAAAGAAGGCCCTTTCGGTTTTATGGACCAGGTTGGTCTTGACGTCGTCTACGGCATTGAGATGGTCTATTTCGAACACTCCCGGGACCCGGGCGATCGTCCCCCGCAAGCCCTGAAAGAAAAAATTGAAAGAGGAGAACTCGGAGTCAAGACGAAAAAAGGTTTCTACAGCTATCCAGGCCCGGAATACCTTAACCCCGACTTCATGAGCCCTGATAAGCATTAAAGGCGAACACTCCGCCGACAAAAGCGGGAAACAAATGTAATTTCAAAGGAATCGATAGATGGACATGCAGATCAGCAAAGCAGTAGTAATCGGCTCTGGCGTGATGGGACACGGCATCTGCCAGCTCCTGGCCCAGCGCGGCATCCAGGTCAGCCTGGTGGACACCGATGACAAGATCCTGAAACGGGCCAAGGGCTGGATCACCGACAACCTCGCCTACATGGTCAAGCTCGGCCAGTTGGAGGCTGCCCGGCCGAAGGAGATCATGGCCAATATCAGCTTCACCACAGACCTCATAGGCAGTCTCGAGGGAGCCCGCTATATCCTGGAGGCGGCGAGCGAGAACTTCAAGGTAAAACGCAAAATATGGGCGGACCTGAGCGCCCATGCACCGGCGGGGGCAATTCTTGCCTCCAATACCTCGTCCTATGACATTAACGAACTGGCCGAGGGCGTGTCCGGCCCTGAACGCATTATCGGCACCCACTGGTTCCATCCGCCGCCAATAACCCCCTGCGTGGAGGTTATTCCCAGTAACAAAGCAAGCCAGACCAATATCGACTGGACCATGAAATTTCTGAGCTGGCTGGGGAAAGCCCCGACCTTGTGTAAAAGTGCGCCAGGTTTCGTGGCCAACCGTATCCAGATGGCGATGGCCAAGGAGGCCATAGCCCTCGTGGATGAGGGACTGGCAACACCCGCAGAGGTGGACCGCATCGTCAAAACCTCAATCGGCTTTCGGCTCGGCGCCTTCGGCCCGTTTGAAATCATAGACCAGGCCGGAACGGATGTCTATTGCAGCGTGTACGAATATCTCTACTCTAAGTTACCCAGAGAACATTTCAAGCCGCCGGAGCTTCTGGTAAAACTGGTTGAGTCCGGGCGTTTTGGGCTGAAAAGTTCGGCAGGGTTCTACGATTATGCCTCCGGGGCTGCCGATGAGACGCTGCGAAAACGGGACACCCTGCTCTATGCACGGCTCGACATGTTTAAAAAGGAACAGGAACCTGAGAAGTAGTTCCGTCGCCGCTTGAACCAATCATCAATCCAACAAGGTAAAAAGGATGTTACTATGCCTGGACAATGCATAATCAATTGCGCGATAACCGGTGCAATCCATATTCCAAGCCAGACACCGTATCTGCCCATTACTCCTGATCAGATCGCCCGGGAGGCGGTGGCGGCGAATAAGGCCGGTGCCTCGACGGTACACGTGCACGCTCGGGTCCCCGAAACAGGCCAGCCCACCATGGACCTCGGCCTGTTCAAGGAATTCTGCGGCGAAATCAAGAACAAGTGTGACGCGGTGATCTGCATTACCACCGGCGGCTCCCCCTCTATGAAGCTCGAGGAACGCATGCTTGCGGTAACAAAATTCAAGCCTGAACTGGCGTCCTTGAACATGGGTTCGTTCAATTTCGGCATGTTCCCGATGAAGGAGAGAGTGAAGGAGTACCTGCACGACTGGGAGGAACCCTACCTGGAAAACTCCAGGGATCTGGTTTTCAAGAACACCTTTCATGACCAGGAGCGTATCTTCCGCATCATGGAAGAAAACGGGACAAAACCTGAGCTGGAATGCTATGACATCGGCCACCTCTATAACACGGCCTACTGGGCCGACAAGGGGCTTCTCAAACCGCCGTTCTGGATTCAGCTTATCCTGGGAATAACCGGGGCCATCCAGCCATCGGTAGATAATCTCCTTTTCATGAAGAACACCGCCGACAAGCTCTTTGGAGACGATTACATCTGGTCCGTTCTCGCCGCGGGTCGCCACGAATTCACGCTTGGCACAGTAGGCGCGGTCATGGGGGGAAGCGTGCGCGTCGGGCTGGAAGACAATCTCTACCTGCGCAAAGGCGAACTGGCCCGGAGCAATGGTGATATGGTCAGCAAGATGCGGGGGATCCTCGATGAGCTGAACATCGAAACGACGACTGCCGATGAAGCGCGGCAATTGCTTGGACTCAAGGGCAGTGCGCTGACGGAATTTTAGGGAGCGGCAGACGGTGATGCAGCGAACGACCCGGCCGTAGCGGTCGGGCCCCTCCTCCGCGTTTATGGAAGAGGAGCGGGCTGGGTCTGAAGGTACGGCGGGGCGATTTGTCAATCATCATTCATTTGTCGCCGGCTATCCGGCAGACAGGGAGTGCGACTCATGGAACAGGTTCGGCAGATAATTGAAGGAGCCCTGGCTTCAGGTCAGAATATTCTTGACGAGTACCACAGCAAAAAGGTGCTCGCCGCCTATGATGTCCCTGTGGTCAGTGAACGCTTGACCGCTGATCTGCCCGGGGCCCTGGATGCTGCCGGCAAGCTCGGTTTTCCGGTTGTACTCAAGGTGTGCGGCAGCGCGGTCGCACACAAGACAGAACTGAACCTGGTCGAGACGAACATAGCAACCCCGGAAGCACTGGAGAACGCCTTCAACCGTTTGCGGCCGGCCGCCGAGGAAGCCAAAGCCGCTATCCTCGTGCAGAAGATGGTCAGTGGAAAAAGGGAACTGGTCCTCGGAATGAGCAGGGATCCGGTCTTCGGCCCCTGTGTCATGCTCGGGTTGGGAGGAATTTTCACCGAGGTCCTGTCCGACGTCTCTTTCAGGGTGGCCCCCATAGATCCTGATGATGCCCGGGAGATGATGTCCGAATTGAAGGCGTCCAGGCTCCTGGGCCCGTTTCGCGGCATGGCGGCGGTAGACACGGAGGTTCTGGCCCGATGTCTTGTTTCCCTGGGCAGGCTCGCCGTTGAACATCCCGAGATCAAGGAAATAGATATCAATCCGGCCATGATCGAGGACGGCAGGCCGGTGGCAGTGGACGCCCTGGTGGTCCTGGCAAAAGCGGAATCAGCCCCGGACGAAGCCCCATCGAAAGAAAAGTTGCACAAGCTCTTCTCTCCCGGAAGCGTCGCCGTCATAGGGGCCTCCTCTACCCCCGGTAAATCAGGCAACGATGTGGTTAAAAACATCCTGGCCAATGATTTTGCCGGTGAGCTGTTTCTCGTCAACCCCCGGGGCGGTGAGATCCTCGGCAAAAAAGTATACAAATCGATAGCGGAGCTGCCCGAGGGAATCGACCAGGCAATCATCATTCTGCCGGCCAAGGCGAATCCGCAGACCATCCGTGACTGCAAAGCCCGGGGAATCGGCACCGTTGTCATGGCCGCCGGCGGTTTTGCCGAGGTCGACGACAGCGGTCTAGCCCTGCAGCAGGAAACCTTGGAGGCAATCAGGGAAACCGGTGTCCGGGCGCTCGGGCCCAACACCTCGGGCCATATCTCCACACCGGCCAATTATACCTCGAGCTTCTTTCCCCTCGGGCCGATACCAAAAGGCACCGTTTCGTATATCGCCCAGACCGGAAATTTTGCCACCCACACCATGAGATACATCATGTCCGCCGAACATTACGGTGTGGCCCGGGTGATTGGTATGGGCAACAAGCTCGATATCGAGGAAAGTGAGCTGCTCGAGTACCTGACCGAGGACCCGGAGACCTTAGCGATTTTCATGTACCTGGAAAGCATTAAATATCCCCGTCGATTCCTGAAGGCCGCTTCACTGGCCGCCCGTAAAAAACCTCTTATCATGCTCAAGGGCGGCGCCAGTCCCGAGGGAGCCGGTGCGGCGGTTGCTCACACAGCGGCGTTGGCTGCGGACGATCGAATCATAGACGGCGCCTTGAAACAGGCAGGTGTGGTGAGAATATACAAATATTCGCAATTGTTTCAGGTCGCCAAAGCGCTTTCCCGGATGCCCCTGCCAAAAGGGAACAGGGTGAGCTTTTCCGCGCCATCGGGAGCGATGCTGGTCTGCCTGACAGATCTGTGCCGGCGGGAGCTTGATCTTCAGGTGCCCCAATTCGCGGAACATACGCGCGAAAGGCTCCAGGACATAAGTCCGCCCTACATCAGGATGCGTAATCCGGTGGACATCTGGCCTGCCGCAACGGTCAGCGGCGTGGAATTCGCCTATGGTGAGGCGATTGCGGCCGGCCTGGCAGACCCCAATATTGATGCCGTGGTGAGCGTGCTGATGCTGACGGATGAGACCGGAATCCCCTCCTACGACTTTCTCGTGGATCTGGCCCGTAAATATCCCGATAAACCGCTGTATATAACCTTCAGCGGGCAGAAGGAACATATGGAAACGGCCAAAGCCTACCTCGAGCCCCGCGGCATTCCGACGTTCCATCTCATCGAGGAAGCGTTCGAGGTGCTGGATATCCTGTGCCGCTGCCAAAAGGGGTTGAACAGACCGGTGTAACGGTGACAAGGGGCTGGATTTAAGCAAGGCCGTATTGCCCCCGGAAGTTTTGCCGGCCGGGTGCCGGACAGTGGTCCATCATGCCCGGATGGTAAAGGATGCTCAGCGTGGCCGCCGGGGAACTGGAAGACGGTGCCAGGGCAGTTGGTACCTGTGCACCCGCCGCCTGGTGGACTAAACCTCTCTCGGCGGGGACAACAATTTCGGCTCGTTCTGCCACCGCATGCTGGTGATGACACCCCAGAACCAAAGTCGCTTTCTCGAAAAGGTCGATTGTATCACCACCCCGGGGTGGCCTGCCGGTGGCGAAAATCGTGATGAATCGGGTTTGCCCCCTCTTCTCTTAACCTCTCATTTCTCTTCGGTATATCGAAGAAATCTTGCAAGACCCTGGTAAACAGGCTAGTTTTTGCTGACTGGCAATGGATAGATTATCTGCGTTCTCAACCCAACCTCCTCACCGGCCCATGAAATCGACTCTCTCACGGAAGGTGCCCGACACCGCACTCTCAGCTTTTTCTTCATTTGAAAAATACGGCAATGCTCAGCACTTCAAAATTCAGGATTACCGTGATCTAGAGAAGACGCTGGAACTGGACGAAGCCCTGTGGATCGCCACCACCGCTCCCGTTTCCAACCTGAAGGCTGACGAAGGGTTTCTCGCCCTGCTCGATTCGGATCAGGACGGTCGCCTGCGTGCTGAGGAAGTAAAGGATGGTATTCGTTTCCTGCTCTCAAACCTGACCGATTACTCGGGTATCCGATCGGGAAACAGCAGCCTGCCTCTTGATGCGATAAAAAAGGACACCGAAATCGGCAGCCGCATTCACACCTCGGCAAGCAAGGTTCTCAAACGGGTCCGGTCGACCGGTAACCGCGTCGACCTGGCACAAGTGCGGGACGTCAAGGAGGAAGTACTTCAGGGAGGGCTCGATGAGGCCGGCATCGTCCTTTCCGAAGCGGCAGACAGCGAGAAAACAGGTCTCTTGATCCGAGATATTCTCAGCTCGGTTGGCGGGAGGAAACACCATAACGGCATGGTCGGGGTCGATCGCGAGCATATGAAGGATTTTTTTTCCCAGTGCCGCCGCTACCTGGACTGGCTGCTTGAAGCTGGAGCGATAGGTGAAGAGGAGCCAAACAAAATCATGCCCCTGGCTGGAAATACCGCCCAGGGTCATGAACTGCTGCAATCGTTGTCGAAGAAACTAACGCAATATTTCCTGCTCTGCGACATAAAACGGCTCAACCCGAAGCTGCTCGAGCGGGCCCTGGCCGAGCCCGAAGCCAACATCGCTCTCAACCTGATTCAGAGCGAACAGGCAGAGGCCTATCTGGCGGGTGCACCGCTCTGCATCCTCGATGCCGAAGGGACCCTCGATCTGGCGGGTGAGATGAACCCCTATTTCCAAAAAGCCATTATCGATTTTGCCGTGCTTGTTGTAAAACCCTTACTTGGCAGCGAAACAAAGAGTCTCGACAAGCAGTCCCTGCAGCAACTCGATTTTATCTTTCAGCCTTACCGGGAGTGGATGGGGCGAATGCCGGACGTACAGGTCGCCCATCTCGAACCGGAATCGATTCAGACCTATCTGAATGACCCGGCGTATCGGCAAACGCTTGAGCGGCTGATCGAAGAGAGTCATCAAACGGCTTTCGTGCTGGAAAATCTGAGAGATCTGGAACGGCTCCTGCTCTACCAGGCTTATATCCTGCCCCTGCTCAATAGCTTCGTCAGTTTCCCGCATCTCTACAACCCGGAAAAACGTGCTCTCTTCGAGGAAGGCACGTTGATCATGGACGGCAGGCATTTTACCCTGGCGATAAAAGTCGACGACCGTGAACATCATATTGAAACCTGCCGAAGCTCTAATATCTTTGTGATATATTGCGAACTCTTCGGCTCCGACGGTGAAATGAAATATGAGATAGCCGTCCCGGTCACTTCCGGTAATCGAGGTACCATCCGCCTGCACAAATGGGGAATTTTCAACGATATAAGCGGCAACGAACTGCATGCCAGGGTCGTCGATATAGTCGAGAATCCGATCAGTGTCGGTGAGGCGATTATCGATCCGTTTATCCGCATCAGCCGGTCATTTTTTTCCCGTCTCGAGAATTTTTCCTCGAAGGCTGAAGAGCGGCTCTTTCGCCGGGAAGAAAAGAAGGACAAGGACAAGAAAAAAAAGGATGAGGTTTCAGGCGGACTGCTTGCCGGCGGCGGCGTGGCGATTGCCGCTGTTGGTTCATCGTTTGCCTTCATGGTCAAGACGCTGTCTGGCCTCACCCTGAAAACGGTAGGTCTCGCACTGTTGATCCTGGCCGCCATTATTGCTGTCCCTGCAGGGATTGCCGCCTACTACAGGCTGTCGAGAAGGGACTTGAGCACCATCCTGGAAGGCTCAGGCTGGGGCATCAACTCTCGCATGAAGCTGACGGCCGCCCAGGCAGCGTGTTTCACCTTTCGACCGACGGTATCGCCTGACGCCAAAAGAAAAGTGACGTAACGGGTGAAAAATGAGCGCGATCAAGGCATTGCGTTTCCTGCTCATATTCATTGCGGTGTTTTCCCTCTCTGATAATCTCACATCGCTCTTTTTCGGCGTTCAGGCAGTCTTGCCGGACGGATTGCTTTGGCGAGCCTGGAGAAGTGAGGGCGGCCGCGTTTGCTTCATCTAACAGCCTGCACCACTCAACGCAGCTATCTGCAGCATTAATCCAAAAAAAGAATCGTTACGCGTGCTGGCCTGATACGTCCTGAATTGCACGATATAACGGCTGCATAAGAGAACCTTACCCCTCATTTCTCTTGTAACTAAAGACTAGAGCAGGTGTTGACCATCGCTAGATGATGGTTAATATGCAGGTAGGAATTGATTCTTAACAAATGGGTGATTATGACCATCGAGAAGAAGGAAGTCGAGCAACGAATGAAACACTTCGAGACGGTTTGCCGTGACGAAGGAATCAAGCTGACGCACCAGCGCATCGAGATTTTTCGCGAAGTTGCTCATACAGGGGATCATCCGGATGCCGACCAGATTTTCCGGCGTGTCAGGGACCGGATGCCGACCGTCTCTCTTGACACCGTCTACCGCACACTCTGGCTGCTCAATGATCTTGGGCTGGTGGTAACGCTTGGTTCAAGCCGTGAACGGACCCGTTTCGACGCAAACCTGAGCAGCCACCATCATTTTGTCTGCGGGCAATGTGGATTCACTCATGACTTCTACAGCAATGATCTTGATAACATCAGACTACCTGATTCGGTAGGAACTCTCGGTGAGATTGAAGCAACCCACGTTGAACTACGGGGCGTCTGCCGGGAATGTTTAGAGAAAGGAAGATGAAGAACCCTTTCACAAATACATCCCGGGCACCAATCCACTGCATTCATGGCAGCACCGTGAATACATAAAAAATGGAGGTAACAGTATGAGTGGTAACGGTAAATGTCCGGTAACGGGCGCGGTTAACAAACCCACGGCAAGCCGTGGTACGTCTAATAAGGACTGGTGGCCCAACCAGTTGAACCTCGATATTTTGCGCCAGCATTGCCCCAAGTCCAATCCGATGGGCAAGGATTTCAACTACGCCAAAGCATTCAAGAGTCTTGACCTCAAAGCCGTGAAGGAAGATCTTCTCAAGCTGATGACCGACTCACAGGACTGGTGGCCGGCGGATTACGGTCACTATGGGCCGTTTTTCATCCGCATGGCATGGCACAGCGCCGGTACCTACCGCAGCGGCGACGGCCGCGGCGGAGCAGGTACCGGCAACCAGCGCTTTGCGCCCGTCAACAGCTGGCCCGACAACGTAAACCTCGATAAGGCACGCCGACTGCTTTGGCCGATCAAGCAGAAGTATGGCCGGAAAATCTCCTGGGCCGACCTGATGATTCTCACCGGCAATGTCGCTCTGGAATCGATGGGATTCAAGACCTTCGGTTTCGCCGGCGGACGTGAAGACATCTGGGAGCCGGAGAAAGACATTTACTGGGGAGCAGAGGATACCTGGCTGGGTGACAAACGCTACTCCGGGGAGCGGGACCTGGAAGATCCGCTCGCCGCCGTGCAGATGGGTCTGATCTACGTGAACCCGGAAGGGCCGAACGGCGAACCGGATCCGCTCGCGTCCGGCCGGGATATTCGCGAAACATTTGCGCGAATGGCAATGAACGACGAGGAGACCGTCGCGCTCACTGCCGGCGGACACACCTTTGGCAAATGCCACGGCGCCGGCGATCCGGCACTCGTCGGGCCTGAACCCGAGGCTGCCGGCATCGAAGAGCAGGGCCTCGGCTGGAAGAGCAGCCATCGCAGCGGCAAAGGTGGTGAT
>JAHEMX010000562.1 GCA_024643445.1 Desulfobulbaceae bacterium
CGGGGGCGGCTCATTGAAAAAGTGGTGGATCCTGCCGGCCAGATCAGGCCCGATACCTGCAACTGCCTTGAGTTCCTCGATGCTGGCCCGGGATATGTTTGTTATGCTGCCAAGCCGGGTAAGCAGTCTCTTCCTTGTGGCCGGGCCGACACCGGGAATGCTGTCCAACCGGGAAGCGAGCGTGTTTTTCCTTCTCAAGGAGCGGTGAAAGGTAATACCATAGCGGTGCGCTTCATCCCTGATGCGCATCAGGTAGAGCAGCACCGGGTTATGGGATGGAAGAATGATCGGGTTCTTTCTTCCCGGTTTATACAGCTTTTCCCCTTCATCAATCCGCTCTTTGGCAATGCCTATCAGGTTGAGCGGCGTTTCGAGCTGCAGGTCCTTTACTGCTGCCATGGCTATGCCGAGCTGGCCTCGGCCGCCATCGACCATAAAGAGATCGGGCAGATCGTCATCTTCTATTCCTCTTTTGAAGCGCCGGTAGATAACCTCCTTCATCATTGCATAATCGTCGGGTCCCTGAACGCTGGCTATTTTGTAGTGTCTATACCAATGCTTGTCCGGTTCTCCATGCGAAAAGCGGACGAGCGAGCCGACCGCAGAGGTTCCGCTGATGTTTGAAATATCGAGGCATTCGATGCTGTCAGGAGCTGCCGGAAGATGCAGTTTTCTGACCATCGTTTCGGCGAGGGTCTGCCATGACCGGGCTTTACTGTCTTTTTCCTCAAAGAACTGCCGGGCATTGGTGTCGGCCATTTTCACCAGATTGAGCTGGTCGCCGCGCCGGGGTACCGCCAGTCTTACTTTTCTGCCGGCAATTTCCGAGAACCGCTCTATCAGCAGGGCCTGATCTTCAATAACATGGGGAAGCAGTATCTCCGGTGGGGGAGGTGACTGTTCGTCATAGAACTGCTTGATGATCTGCGACAGAATGGCGGGATCATCACCATAGGGATCTTTCAGGAAAAAACGACGGCTGCCCTTGATTGTTCCGTCCCTGATAAGAAGGAAGGTGGAGCAGACCGAGGCGCCATGCCGGAAGAAACCGAAGACATCTTTGTCTTTGCCGGAATGTGTTACCATGAGCTGTTTTTCCACGGTTCTGCTCAGCGCTGCTATCTGGTCCCTGAGGGTGGCGGCCCGTTCGAAGGCAAGGTTGTCGGACGCCTTCTGCATATCCCTTTTGAGATCTGCCAGCAGGTCCTTGTTGCGGCCATCAAGAAACATGACGACCTTTTCGACCATCTCCATATAGGCCGCATGATCTGCCTTGCCGGCGCATGGGGCGAGGCACCTGTTCATCTGGTGGTTGAGACAGGGGCGCTTACGCGGAACCAGGACTGCCCCCTTGCAGTGCCGCAGCGGAAAGAGGGTGGAGAGCAGTTTCAGCGTCGCCCACATGGATGACGCCGAGGAATAGGGACCGAAATAGCGGGCGCCATCCCTCTTTTTTCGCCGGGTCATATATACCCGCGGCCATTGTTCCTGGATGGTGACCTTGATCAAAGGGAAGGATTTGTCATCCCGCAATATCACATTATATTTTGGCCGGTGCCGCTTGATCAGGGAAGCCTCGAGAATCAGTGCCTCCTTCTCGGTTCTCGTGATCAGGATATCCGCCTTTTCCACATGGCTGATCATGACGGCCGTCTTGCTGTGGGGCGGCCCGGAAAAATGGACATAGGAGGCAAGTCTTTTGGCCAGGTCCTTTGCCTTTCCGACATAGATGATGGTCGCCGACCCATCGACCATCAGGTAGACGCCGGGGGAATGGGGTACTGCTTGCAGAAAATCCTGGTCGAGCATGGGGTATCTAAAGATAGTAATGATCCGCGTTTCAGTTAAAAAGCATCGATTTATTGGTACGTTAAATAACCAGGTTCTCCTTAGAGATCAAGCCATGCGCGAAATTTTGCCGTCAGGCGCTCTGGAAGAAGTACTATTGGGGTGCATATAACTACCATTCAGGGGATAGCTTTCCGGGCATAACGCAGAGACCGGGAGAAACAGCGATTATTCAAGCGACCTTTATTACTACAAGATATCGATGGGGGCAGTCAATGCCAATTGCAATTGTTTGCAGAACACAGTCGATGCTGGGGGCACCCACGGTGATGGAGCAGCTAAAGACCTTGCTCCACCCTTTGCTTTGTGCTTTACATCCTTTTTTCGGTTTAGCTATCGTTCGTTAAGAGAGCTCTCCAGGTGTCGCCTCTTAAATAGTGGGCGATGAAAAGGGAAGGTGGTGGAATTTTGCGACGTTGCGTCGGCGCTCTCCCGACGTGATGATGACTGGAGTGAACATTCTTCCGCCATGAAACGGGTCAGGACGCTCTTTGAGACGGGTATTTCGGCAGAGAAGACGCAATGCTTCATGATAATTGACGGATGGGTGGACGCCAATCACCGTTTACCTGTCAGAAAAAACAGGTTACTATGGGTGCCAAAGAGGATAACTGACCAAAAATCCGGACAGTTTTCCTGCCACTAGCCTGCCTGTGGCAGGCACGTTGTCCGGAATGAACGTCGTGCCGGACAGTGGCTGAACCATCTATTTGAGAAGCTTATGCCAAGCGTCAGTGTGATCATACCCTGCTACAACCAGGGCGCCTATCTTGACGAGGCCGTCGGCTCCGTGCTGGCTCAAACCTACCGGGATTTTGAGATCATCATTGTTAACGATGGATCAACTGATGAGTTTACCAACAGAAAATGTGAGTCATACTCAAACGAAAAAATCAGGTT
>JAHEMX010000090.1 GCA_024643445.1 Desulfobulbaceae bacterium
TCGTGCGTCAGTCTGCTGGATCGCCGAGCATTTCGAGGAAATGCTCGGCGCCTCCCTGCTCGCCACCATGGCATGCCTTGCCATGGCAAACGTGGTAACCCGCTACCTGATCGAGCTCCCCCTGGCCTTCACTGAAGAACTAGAAGTCAATGCGATGGTCTGGCTTACCCTGCTTGGCGCGGCCGCAGCATTCAGGAAACGCAAACACCTGCGGCTGCTTTTCTTTGTCGAGAAACTGAAGCCCTCCCGCCGTGTTATCCTGGAGCGGTTGCTCAACATCACTTCAGCGCTACTCTTTTGCTATCTGGGCTACCTCGGTTGGCTGCAGCTCCTGGACGAACGGTTTCTTGAGATAACCAGCGAATCATTGGGCTACCCGCAATGGCTTTACACGCTCGCCATTCCTTTTGGCTGCCTGCTGATCGTTATCCGTATAATCCAGGCAGAATGGCGCTGTTTCAGGGCACAGCGATAATGGGTATCCTTCTTTTTATCACCTTTTTTGTGCTGCTGCTTCTGGGCACGCCTATTGCCATCGCCATCGGTGTCCCGTCGTTTCTCGTCATCTATTTAGCCGAACTGGGTACACCGGTAATCGCTCCTAACTTCTTTGCCGGGATTGCCAAGTTTCCCCTGCTGGCCATACCGCTCTTCATTCTTGCCGGTTTTGTTCTCGAGCGCTGCGGAATATCGGAGCGGATCATCCGATTTGCCAACCTGCTGGTCGGACAGCGGGCGGGAGGCCTCGTCATTGTTGCGGTAGCCGTCTGCGTTTTTTTTGGCGGGGTCTCCGGTTCAGGACCGGCTGACGCTGCCGCCATCGGTGCCGTTCTCATCCCCGCGATGTATGCCCAGGGTTACAGCAAATCCTACAGCGCCTCACTCATTGCTGCGGCTGGATCGACGGCAATTATCGTTCCCCCCAGCATCGCCCTCATCATTTATGGCGCCATCACCAACACCTCGATACCCGCCTTATTTGCAGCCGGTGCCATCCCCGGACTCATTGCCGGGCTGGCGATTGTCGTACCGGCCTACCTGATTGCCCGAAAGAAGGGTTATGGCGCCCAGCCTCAGAAGGCCAGCGAGAGTATCTGGCTGGCCTTCAGGCAGGCCTTCTGGGGCCTGCTTGCCCCTGTCATCATCCTCGGGGGCTTATATGGCGGTATTTTCACCCCGACCGAAGCTGCCGTTGTCGCCGTTTTCTACAGCCTCCTTCTGGGGTTGGTAATTTATCGCAGCCTGACTTTTAAGATGATTTACCGGATTCTTGTTGATGCCTGCGAAGCATCGGCTGTTGTCATGCTCATTGTGGCCTTTGCCGGGCTTTTTTCCTGGGCCGGCTCTACGGTCGGCATTCTCGACGATTTGGCCGGCTACCTGATGGGGGTTTCTTCGAACGAGTGGGTTCTTCTGTTTCTGATAAATTTATTGATTTTCGTTGGTGGTATGCTGATGGATGCCATTTCGATCTATTATATTTTTCTGCCAATCTTCCTGCCGATCATGTCTTCCTTTCACTGGGATCCGGTCTGGTTCGGCGTGGTGATGACCTTCAACCTGGCCATCGGCCAGTTTACCCCGCCGGTTGCCGTCAACCTCTATGTCACGACGCAACTCGCCGATATACCGCTCGAAGGAACCTTTCGTGCGGTGCTGCCACTGGTGGCAGCGATGTTGTTTGCCCTGGTAATCATTGTGGCCGTACCTTACATCTCGCTGGTTGTACCACGGTTTTTCGGGCTGTTGTAAAAGATGGCGTCGTAAAAACTTCGATCAACTGCGTCGTGGAGTTTTTTCCGGCACTCGACATACCGCATGTATGCCTTCGTACCGGAAAAACCGCCACTCCTTGTATATCTGTGTTTTTACTTAGCCATCTATCTGAGGGTGATGGGCTTTTTACGAGTTCATCGTAAAAGAGTAGCCCGTTTCGCATAGGGCTCATTCTTTTGCCTTGCTTTTTAAACTTTTGAGCCATCCGACCCGAATGTAATACTGCTGTCCTGCATCCGTCCAGGACACGCAATGATCATCGTGGTTCATGACGGGGTACCTGCTTGCTTCAACCCGCCCCCGATCAAGCCGGCAGCGTCCGTTACACTCATCTTCCGGACGATAGTGTTTACAATTCATACATATCTGTTTCATCTGTCTATCCTGGTGAAAAAAATATACGCAGCAACCCCTTTAAACGCCATTGTCAACAGCGATCCTGCTGCGGTTTCTATTTGAAAAGCGGTGAAAAATCAACACAGTATGATTTAGTGCAGGCGACGGAGGGAATATCGCAGATCCGGGACCCGGCATTCATTTCCTTTATGTGCCTGCAGAATACCTGACGAGAGTCTGCAACGATCCGTGCATCTGTTTCATTGCTGCCTTCAAGGTTGTAGACCAATCCCTGTAACCGTATTCCTCTGTGCTTCATCCCATCCAACGCAGCAAGCGTATGGTTTATGGAGCCAAGGCGCGGCCCGGTTACCAGTATGGTTGGCCAGCTGTTGGCAGCCACAAGGTCAATGAGGCTCACTTCATCGGTGAGCGGGACAAAAAGACCGCCGACCCCTTCGACAAGGACATAGTCATATGTTTCAGAGAGCTGCCGGGCCGAAGCGGTTATTACCGCCGGGTCGATAGAGCTGCCGTCAAGCCTGGCGGCAAGATGCGGGGAGCACGGTACCTCGAAGATATAGGGGCAGGTAAGCCCCATGGCATCTTCTTCCTGCAGAGGCATGCCGGACAATTTCCGGTGCTCAAGAATATCCTCGCTTATACGGGAACAGCCGGTCTGTACCATCTTCATGGTTATGACCGACGAACCGGACTCACTTATCCAGCGCGCCATTAAACCGGTCGCAACAGTTTTGCCTATCCCGGTATCAATACCCGATATGACGATGATATTTTTTTTGCCAGCGTCACTCATACAGTAACCTTCTCACCAATAATGGTATAAGACACATAACTCAGGGGCATCCCCCGGCTTGTCGCGAAGCGGCTGCGGTAGTCCCTGGCAAATTTTTCAATTCTCCGCGGCGTCCAGGTATAGCCGCCGACACCACCGACACCGGTCGCCTGAATATGTCGCAGCACCTTCTCGGGATCGGAGAAAAACAGTTGATCCCGTTCAACTCCCTTGTGCAGCAGACGAAACCTCTTTTCCATAAGAGTGGATACCGTTTCAAAGGACGGGTAGTCCAGCCCGGAACCAGTTAGTTCCGTTATTTCAGAAAAAGTTTCCTGCCCGAACATTGAAAAAGCGATAATACCACCGTCAGCAAGACTTGAGACGATTCGGTCTAAAACGGTTTCCAGGTCAGCGAGCCACTGCAGGGTTGAAGTTGAAATTACCAGGTCCAGATCAGCCGGCAACGGCTGCTGTTCTATATCACCAAAACAAGGCTGGATACGCTTCCGTGCGTCTTCGACCAGCCGGCTGACAACCGTGTCATAAAACTCGGGAACCAGGTCATTGACAAAGATCTGGGCCAGACTGAAATGCTTGCTGAGCATTTCAGTCAACATCCCGGTACAGCAGCCGATTTCAAGAATATTCCGGTAGTCGAACCGGTCCAGACGACGCAATAAGGCAATCATCCGCTCATTTACCTTTTGCTGGACGACGGCCTCTTCATCATAGGTAGACTTGCCGCGGAGAAAGCAGCGGGCTATCTTGTTTTTTTCAAGCCCTGTTGACGGCTTAGTCATTATTATTTACCAACCCTAAGAGCTCGTCCCAGCTGGCCCAGCGGAAAAACGGGAAATGGCAGCCACCAATCGACAATACGTATTGTTGCTGCCAGAAGGCTTGCTGGTTGACGGTCGGTATGACAAGATCGTTGTCGGACACCAGGACCTCGGTATAAATCGACTCCCTGTTTCCGGTGCTGTTCACCATATCACGAAGACGGCTCAGCTCTTGCTTCTGATCGTCGACCTGCCGCCTCGGTTTAACCTCGAGAAAATTCTGCAGCACACCAGCCTCCCGGCACATCCTGCGATAAAATCGCTGCTGGCCGTTATCATCGAAGCTGGCGAGGGTCGCCTCATATAGTGAAAGGGGGATGCCGAAGCGGTCACTGATGGGCAGCAAGGTCCCGTTAATCGCCATTCGTTTGATAAATTGATCCTTTTCTTTTGAGAACAGATGCTGACCTGCCCATACCCCCATTGACCAGCTGACAAGATACCGTCTCCGGTATCCCGACAGACGCTCTTGCACTGACGCTGGTAAGGCAAGGTCACGGTAATCATAAAGAATACACACATCGTGCAGCCCTGGCTCCAGAAACAAAAAGGGGAACTCATCCATCCCCCAGCCGTTGCAGAAGACGATCAGGCTGTTCGCATTGGTTTTACTTTGCCAGGCGGATTTCATCGAGTTACATCCCGCAGAGCACAGCAGATCAGCTCCGGCAGCATTTCCAGCTGTTCCCACTGCAGGTCGGCGGTTAGTGAGAGACGAAATCGCGAACTGTTCTTGGGTACCGTGGGCGGACGCACCGGCATCACCAGAAAGTCCCGCTCCCGGAGATAGCCGGCAGCTGTAACCGTATGTGCGGCACTTCCGATAATGACCGGAACGATATTGGTTGCCCCGCCGGTTTGAAGCCCCTTCGTCTCAAGGCCCTGACGGAGCAGAGAGGCAAGGTGCTGCAGCTGGATTCTTTTTTCCGACATGGCGGGAATCTTATTCATGACAAACAAATTCCAGGAGAGGACAACCGGCGGCAGGGCCGTCGTAAAGATCAGCGATCGACTGTGGTTAACCAGATACTCGCGAATGTCGGATGAACAAATCAGAAAAGCGCCGATTGAGCCGCAGGCCTTGCCGAAGGTGCCGACGAGCAGATCAATTTTGTCGAGCAGACCTTCACGCTCACCAATACCGAGTCCCTGTCTGCCGTAAAGGCCGACCGCATGTGCTTCATCCAGATAAAGCAGGCAGTTGTACCTCTCCTTCAGTTCCACCAGTTTAGCCAGATCGGCAACATCACCATCCATGCTGAAAACGGTCTCACTGATAATCAATACCTGTTCATAACGGTCACGATACTCTTCGAGAATGGCCGTCAGGTGGTCGTAATCGGTATGCCTGAAGCGCTTGCTTTCTGCCCGGCACAACAGCAGACCGTCATGAATTGAAGCGTGATTGAGTTTATCCGAAATGAGCAGATCGTTTTTGCCGAAAAGGGCCGGAAAAATGCCGATGTTCGCATGGTAGCCGGAGTTGAACAGGAGGCTGCTTTGGCTCCCGTAGAGCTGGGCCAGATTATGCTCAAGCTGATGCGCCGCCGGGCTGTCACCGGTCAACAAACGTGACGAGGCGACCCCCAGTCCGAAGGTATCGACAAGAGCGGCTCCGGCTGGCTGATCATAAAATTCTTCAAGCAGTTCCTTATTGGCGGCAAGCCCCAGATAATCGTTTGAACTGAGGTTCAGAAGAGAACTTTCACCGCAATTAATACGCGAGCGGTCTCTGCCGGACAGCGGCTGAAACCGGCGCAGCATGCCCTGACGTTCTAGATTCACCAGTCTTTCTTTGTAATCTGGCATCAGGCTGAGACCTCTTCTCGCACGACATCGACCACGGCCGCGGTTAAAAAAGCTAGGTCTTCATCGTCAATGATATAGGGAGGCATCAGGTAGACCAGCTTGCCGAAAGGACGCACCCATACGCCGTGATCTACGAAACGCTGCTGTATCCTGACCATATCAACCGGCTGGGAAAGTTCCACCACGCCGATACCGCCAAGTACCCGGACATCATTGACCTGCTCAATTGCGGCACAGGGAGACAAGCCCTTTTTCAATCCCTGTGCAAGGCGAGAGACCAGTTTTTCCCAGCCGCTATCAATCAGCAGGTCTATCGATTCAGCGGCGACCCTGCAGGCAAGCGGGTTACCCATGAATGTCGGTCCATGCATAAAAACCCCGGGCGATCCGGATGAGAGTCCACGGCCCACCCGATCACTGGCCAGCACCGCGGCAAGACTCATAACGCCGCCGGTGAGAGCCTTGCCGACGCACATGATATCGGGTGAAATACCGGCATGGTTGCAACCGAACATCCTGCCGCTTCGGCCGAATCCGGTGGCGATTTCATCGGCAATCAACAGGATATCAAATTCATCGCAGAGCAGACGGGCCTGTTTCAGATATTCGGGATGATAAAAACGCATCCCGCCGGCACCTTGAACAACCGGTTCGAGAATAAGGGCGCAGAATTCCCGATGACGGTTCTCAATGAGTTCCCGCAACGCATGTATATCACGGTCATCCCAGGCCTGATCAAAGGTGCATTCAGGACGCGGGGCAAAGGCATATTCAGGTAATACACCGGAATAGATATGGTGCATGCCACTGACCGGATCACACACCGACATGGCGTGAAAGGTATCGCCATGATAACCGGAGCGAATGGTGAGAAAACGGTGTTTCTCCTGCTGTCCGGTTGCATGGAAATACTGCAGTGCCATCTTCATCGCGACTTCTACCGCAACCGAACCGGAATCGCAGAAGAAAACACGCTCCAGCCCGGCCGGCGTCAGAGCAACCAGCCTGCGGCCCAGTTCAACGGCCGGTTCATGCGTCAGGCCGCCGAACATGACATGACTCATGATACCGGCCTGATCCCTGATAACCCGCACCAGTCGCGGATGAGAGTAGCCATGAATTGCGGCCCACCAGGACGCCATCCCATCCACCAGTTCCCGGCCGTCACACAACCGTATACGGACGCCTGAGGCGGAAGATACCGGAAATACCGGCAGCGGGTCGGTCATCGAGGTATAGGGGTGCCAGAGGTGCTTCCGGTCAAAGGCGATCAGATTGTCAACCTTGCTGTCTGGTAACACGATAGCAATCACTCCTCTTTCAGCTTCCCGGCACTAAATCCGATCGATTTGATCATGGCAAGATCTTCTTCGATGTTATTACCTGAGGTCGTCAGGTAATTGCCGACGATAGCCCCGTTTGCCCCAGACAAAAAGCAGCGATACTGGTCTTCACCAAGCTGTGAACGGCCGCCGGCCAGGCGAACGACTGCATGTGGATTTATGAAGCGAAACAAGGCAATACAGGTCAGAACCTCAGACAGAGACAATTCCTTGTTGTCGCCGAACGGTGTGCCGGGAATCGGCGTCAGGATGTTTATTGGAATAGAGAAGACCCCAAGCTCCCGCAGTTCAAAGGCAAGTTCAAGCCGCTGCCGGAAACTTTCGCCAAGACCGATAATACCGCCGGAACAGATGTCCATACCGGCTTCGCGCGCTATCTGTATGGTTTCCACCTTCTGTTCCCAGGTGTGGGTGGTGCAAACCTCAGGAAAAAAGCTGCGACAGGTCTCCAGATTACAATGATAACGCTTCACCCCGCAGGCAACGAGTTTTTCAGCTTTATCCCTGGTCAGAAAACCCATTGATGCGCAGAAATAGAGATCACTCTCTTCCCCGAGCTCTGCATACATCCTGCCAAACGAATCAATATCTTCCGGGCTTACCTCCCGGCCGGCTGTAACCAGCGAATAACGGGCGACTCCGGCGTTTTCATTTTCCTTTCCCTGGCGCCGCACCTCGTCATAGGAAACCATATCGTAAGTGGAAATGTCCGTCTGGTAACGTGAGGACTGGGCGCAGAACCGGCAGTTTTCGGAACACATGCCTGATCGGGCATTGATGATGGAACAGAGATCAAAATGGTTGCCATGGATCTTTTTCCTGAGCCGATCAGCCGCCTCGAAGAGGACGGCAGACTCCGTATGCTCGGCCAGATCAAGTGCCTGCTCCATTCTGAGATCCCTGCCGGAAAGTACCTGTTGTAAATAGTGTTCTATATCAGCCATAGCGGATAATCCTCCAGAAATGCGCGTTCTGTGATGTCTGTACTGCTCAAATGACAACTATAGGCACGCAATCGGAAATTTCTTTCCCTGAAACAGACAAACGGAAAAGAACCTATCGTAGGCCGAGTTTTTCAAGGCAGTTCTGAAGCGTGTCGGGACTGTCAAACTGCAGCGATGCAACCGCTGTTGTTTTCGGCACGATCTTGCGCATCATGCCTTTTAACACCGTTTTGGGCCCCACTTCTATGAAGGTGTCAATCCCGTCTGCGAGCATGCGACAGATGATTTCATACCAGCGGACCCGGGAAGCAATCTGCCTGGCCATCATCTTTTTGATGATTACCGGATCATTCTCCACACCGGCTGAGACATTAAAATAGACCGGCGCTTGCGGAGGCCTGAAAGTGATCGTCTCCATATAGGCGGAAAAGTCCGGTACCGCATCTGCGACCAGCGGACTATGATTCGCCACACTGACATTCAGGGCGATCACCTTTCCCCCTTTCGCCTGCAGGGCCTCGGTAACACCATCGAGACCGATGATGTCCCCCGATATGATAATTTGTTCCGGGGTGTTGTAATTGGCAACCGTTACCACTCCTGCGCCGTTATAGTCGTTCACCTCTTTTTCAACCGTTGCAATGTCAAGGCCTAGAATTGCCCGCATACCGCCCGGATTTTTTTCTCCCTCGCGCTGCATGAAAAATCCACGCCTTTCAACAAGCCTGATACTATCCTCCACCGAGAGAACGTCGGCTGCGCACAGCGCGGAGTACTCACCAAGACTATGTCCGGCATAACCGGCTACCTGCACCCCTTCCGGCAGGCTTTCCTTCAGGGCCCTGAGGCAGACAAGATTGGTCATGGTGATAGCCGGCATCAGAACGGAAACCTGAATGAGCTCTTCCATGGGACCCTGTTGGACCAGACTCTGCAGCGGAAAATCACAGACCGATTCGGCAATTGCTGCGACTTCGGCGCACGCTGGTCGTGTTTCGATAAATTCTTTTCCCATACCGATAAACTGTGATCCCTGGCCAGGAAACAGCACTGCTATTTTCATGAACGACTCCGCAAATGTTTCTTTTTAGATTCCAACAGGATATTCGTTACAAACAGAAGGCCGACACCGATACAGATTGACGAATCAGCCACATTGAAGGCTGGCCAGTGGTAGTCAGCCACGAAAAAATCGAGAAAATCAATCACCGCTCCATAGCGCAGCCGGTCTATAAGATTGCCAAGAGCACCAGCTGCTATCAGAGCGAATGCTATACGGTAGAGCAGGTTTGAACCGCGAATCTTAAACGCCGCGACAGTCAGCCCGATTACCGCAGCTGCGTTGACAGAGACAAAAAAATAATGCCGGACGGGCGAGTCAATCGACGCGAACATTGAAAATGCGGCACCTTTGTTGGTCACATAGACCAGATTGAGAAAACCCGGCAGTATCTCACGCGCTTGATGCAAAGAGAAGTTTGAGACAATCCAGTATTTACTCAGCTGATCAGCAATCAGCACAACGAAGAGCAGTACAATGTAGAGAATCACTGTTCAGTATCGCTCTGCAGATCTATCGTGTTGACCACATCATGGCAGCGGCTGCAGATTCCAGGATGATCGCTGTGCGTTCCGACACTGGTTGCCCGAATCCAGCAGCGCTCGCATTTATCGCCCGATGCCGGTTTGACAACAATCCGCAGTCCGCTGATCTCCTCACTTTGCATGACATTTGGACCTGCAAGCTGCAGCTCGTCAACCATGCTCAATTCAGAGACGATCGAGATCTCCTTGAGTAACGGCCAATGACTGGACAGAAAATCGCCAAGCGCCGGGTCACAGGCAATAAGCACTTCAGCTTCCAGCGGATGCCCGATCACTTTTTCGGCCCTCGCTTTCTCAAGTGCCCTGGTTATTT
This sequence comes from Desulfobulbaceae bacterium, assembly GCA_024643445.1. Classification (GTDB taxonomy): domain Bacteria; phylum Desulfobacterota; class Desulfobulbia; order Desulfobulbales; family Desulfocapsaceae; genus Ww85. Next base: position 9,765 of record JAHEMX010000090.1, read on the forward strand.
CAGACCTGACACGGATGAGCTTTTTCCAGCGCTGTTCAGTCTCCTCATCGAGAGAAAAATGCTGGTTCAGGGTCGGGAACGCGGTAAAAAAGATGCTTTTCCCGAGATCATCCTTGCTGCTGCGTCCCGTAAGAGCGTCCCAGGCCTCGGATGCGGTGAAACAGAGGATTGGAGACATCAGCCGCAGCAGTCCGTCAACAATGGTATGGAGTGCGGTCTGTGCTGCCCGACGCAAGGTTGATTCGGTTCCGGATACATATAAGCGGTCTTTTATAATATCGAGGTAAAAGGCGCTCATCGTCATGCTGCAAAAATAATTTAAGGCATGATAAATGGCATGAAACTCATAATGCTCATAGGCGATGATGATCTTGCGTTTCATCTCTTCGAACC
>JAHEMX010000563.1 GCA_024643445.1 Desulfobulbaceae bacterium
AGCAAAATTGAAAAGGATAAAGTACGCAAATCGAGAGGACAGTGATGCATTACAGGATAGGCAATTACGGGGACAGTATACGTAATTCGATTCGAGGCCGGTTTACCGGTCAGGTCGATGTTACTGCAGCGTGCCCAGGCGGACGCTGGTCGTATAGTAGGTGCCGTTGCGGTAGAAACCGAGCGTTACCAGGGTCCCCGGTTCGGCCAGGGCTATCTTGTTTCTCAGGTCGGCCGCCCCGGCGATGGGGGAGTCGTTGAGGCTGACGATCAGGTCCTACTCGCCCAGGTCTGTCCCGGCGGCGGGTGATTTTTCCTGGATCTCGATGATGCGGACGGCATGGGTGGCCGGCTCCAGTTTCTGCTTTTCTAAATCGTCGTAGCCGGCGTCTTTCAGGGCGACGCCGAGCCAGGCCCGGGTTATCTTGCCGTAGGCCCGCAATTGTTCCGAGACGTTTTTGGCCATGTCCACCGGTACCGCGAAACCGACTCCCATGTAGCCGCCGGTTTGGGTGATAAAGGCGGTGTTGATGCCGATCACCTCGCCGCGGATATTGACCAGCGGGCCGCCCGAGTTGCCGGGGTTGATGGCGGCGTCGGTCTGGATGTAATCCTCGTAGTCGCTGATGCCGAGGCTGTTTCTGCCGGTGGCGCTGATAATGCCCGCGGTTACCGACTGGATGGATTCGTAGGGGGAACCGAAGGCCAGCACCCATTCACCGGTTTTCAGCTGCTCCGAGGAGCCCAGCGGGATTGTGGCGAGTGATTCCGCCTCAATTTTAATGAGACCGACGTCCGAACGGGCATCGGCCCCGATCACCTTGGCGGGATAGTGCCTGCGGTCCGTCAGCGTGACGGCGACCTCGACGGCATTCTTGATTACGTGAGCGTTGGTCAAGATATAGCCGTCGGGGCTGATGATGAAGCCAGAGCCGCGATTATGGCTTGTCGTTTCAGGGGCCATCCCGGACGGGGCATAGCTGTCTTTCTCGGCGTTGAAAAAACGCTGGATGTCGGGGTCGTCGAAAAACGATTTGCCCTTGTTGCTGCCCGCAGCAGCTGCCGAGTTCCGGCTCTTCACATCGATAAAGACGACACCCGGCCTGGTCTTTTCGATGATCGCGGTGAACAGGTTCGCCGTCTGTACCGCCTGATCGGCCGATGGCGGCAGAGATGCCGCATGGCTCGACAGAGTCAGCAGGGACAGGCAGAGCAGTATTGAGACGATGGCGGGTATGTGGTATCTGGTCATAGTGATAGTTAGATGAAGATTAAAGGCTTATCTTGAATTCAGTGCTCCAAGATAGGGTAAAATTTACTTTTTGTCATCTCTTTAGGCTCCTTCTGAAACAGAGGCGATATCTCACCCGCTGGCAGCGGACCGGAAAAATGATTGAGCAGTATGATGAATTTCTGATTTTCCTTGCTTACCGGCAGCATCATGTTTGTGTTTTGCCGGCAGGTGGAATAGTATTGTTGCAGGAATGTGGTTGTGCGTTGCAGAAAAAAAAGGGTATACGTACCTTGGTAATGCCCTGGTGGGGGAATCATGCAAAAAGTGTATCGCCTTGTCATCCTGGCTCTTGGTTGCCTCCTTGCTGCCTGCACGAGCATGGACAGCCAGGTAACCAAGCTGTCTGAAAGCGAAACAGGCTCGCTGCCTATTGCTTTGCCGGCGACCTTTGCCGGACAGACAGCCTGCGTGGATTGCGAGCGGGTTGAGGTGGTCCTGAACCTGCGTGCTGATAAGCTCTATCAGCTGCGCAAGCGGTTTGTGCGCGGCGCGGGGTCGGATGAAGTCGAGTCGCAGATGGGCAGATACCGCTACTCCGCCGAGGATCGGGTGCTCGTTCTCGGCAAGCAGAAAGGGGCCTTGAAAAGTTACGTGCTGCAGGATGATAACCGTCTTACCTTCCTGGAGTGGCAGGGAACCGACAGGCAGACCCAGTATGAACTGGTGCGCAGTCTCGAGGTCGACCCCTTTGTTGATCTCGTCAAGCTCCGGGGCATGTTTGCTGTGCAGAACGACAGGGGGTACTTCCGCGAGTGTGCCGGCGGCAACCGCTTTGGCGTCGATGAACGGGGGGACTACAAAAAGGCGCTGCAGGACTATTTCAATACCCCGCACCTGCAGAACGAGCAGGTGCTCATGTCGATTCTGGGCAGCCTGGAGAAGATCCCTTCAGTCGGCTCCGCTACGGGTGAAGATGTCATTGTCATCGACCAGTTCCGGCGCTTTTACCCGAACCAGGACTGCGACGGCAGCAGGATGGGGCAAAGCCTGACCGGTGCCTACTGGCGGCTCGTTGAAATAGACGGCGGCGAGGCGGGGCCGAACGTGGACAACATCACCCCGTACCTGCAGTTCAAGTCCGACAGGAACGTCCAGGGCTTTGGCGGCTGCAACAAGATAACGGGAACCTACCTGATAAAAGGAGATGTGTTCCTGGTACAAAGAGACCCGCTGACCCGGACGGCCTGCCCCGAAGGCATGGAAACGGAGAATCGTTTCCTCGAGGCGATCGACAGCGCCGAGACCTACCGGATCGAGGACAACAGCCTCGAGTTCATCGACCGGGACGAGCATGTCCGGGCCCGCTTTCAGGCCGGCCGGTAATTACGGGGACAGTATACTTAATTCCTTGTAAATTTATGCGATGCAAGAGAACTCAGGACCGAACGATTTTAGAGGAAGGGGACGGGGAATTAAGTATACTGTCCCCATAATTGCCCAACAGCAGA
>JAHEMX010000091.1 GCA_024643445.1 Desulfobulbaceae bacterium
TTCGGTCTGACCCTCGAATCCCAGACCGACATCGTGATGTTTTTGCTTGGCGAGCACAATGTCCAACCGGTCCTTGAGGCCATAAGGGTCGCCGGGGAGTTTGACAAGCCAGGAACCGGCATCGCTTTTGTCGTGCCTGTCGAACAGGTTATCGGGCTGGAAAGTCAGCTGAACCATATATTGGGAGATTCCCGGAAGTAAGGGGCCGAAAGAGGATGCGCTGCCCCTCCTTCCGGTAAAGCAACGCGCAGCAACCGGGTATCAGCCGAAAAGTTTGTCAGGATTCATCAGGTGTTCCTCCATGTGCCGCAGCTCATCAATGCCCGAGACGACAATAGCGGGGTCAGGCAGCAGTTCATCTGCTGGTAATTTATCCTTGTAATCCAATGTGTTGAGGACGTGTTTCATGCAATTGATACGCGCCAGTTTCTTGTCGTCTGAACGAATAATGGTCCAGGGGGCAATAGTCCTGTTGGTTTCCTGGAGCATCTGGAATTTGCGAAGCGAATATTGATCCCAGTATTTCTGGGCGAGATTATCTACCGGGGAGAGTTTGTACTGCTTCAACGGATCTTTCTTGCGGGAGTCAAAACGCTCTTTCTGGGCCTGGCGGGAGACTGAAAAATAAAATTTGAATAACTGGATGCCATCCTTGACCAGCAATTCCTCGAACATCGGTACGTCCTTGAGAAAGCGCTTGTTCTGTTCATCGGAGCAGAACCCCATGACCGGTTCTACCATGGCGCGATTATACCAGCTTCGATCATAGAAAACAATTTCACCGGCTGACGGTAAATGGCTTATATAACGCTGGAAATACCATTGTGTTTTTTCTGTTTCGTTCGGTACGACGAGTGCCACCGTGCGGGTATTGCGGGGGTTGAGATGAGCGATAAAACGTTTGATCGTGCCCCCTTTGCCGGCGGCATCGCGGCCCTCGAAGATCAGTACTACCCGTTTGCCGCTGGCTTTCAGGGAGAGCTGCAATTTCATCAGTTCGATCTGGAGCTTGCGCAACTCGAACTCATATTCCAGGTGAGCATTTTTAATCCACACGGCTGTTTTATTATCGCCCTGTTTTGCATCGACATTTCTCAGGGCCGTCAGTTCCTGGAGGCTTGAGTCACCGTTCTGTTTCTTGTTTTTATCTTTCTTGCTTTTCTTGCTGCCGCCCCCGTTTTGGCCCATCATCTGTCTCCATCTATTGTTTGATTATCTGCGCTGGACATAGTCTTCGCCGATGGCGTTGTAAAAACTCTTTATCTGCTTCGTTGCTGCAATTTTTCTATCATCACGACGTACCTGAGTACGCAGAAATAATAGAAAAATCTTACGCCTCGCTGAGGAAGCTTTGTACTTAACTATCACAAAACGAGACTTTTTACCTGTTCATCTTCGCTGAAAGTACCGGCGTAAAGTGTTTTAGTACCTTAGAAATTCATTTCTTGTTATTTAAGAATGAATTTCGTGAAGGTGCGTATCCCCCTTAGGGGGTATTAGGAATAATTCCCATGTTGGTATATGTAGCAGGTGTGCGATGAAAATAAAACATTAATTAAGTTTTCGCCCCTGCCGGTACATCTGCTGGTAAATGGAGGGAAATCTCAAACGCGCCAGCTCTGCTACAACCTCCTCGACCGGATAGGCTATCCGGTAGTGGTTGACAGCGATAGTGGCAGCTCTCAATTCGATAACGGCGCAGCTTGCCTGGGGTGTTCCGTCGAACATCCGGCCGACACTGCCCGGGTTAATAAAATGCACGCCGTTGACCTCTTTATGAAATGGGGTGTGACTGTGGCCGACGGTGATCAGATGATGTTCTGTCTCGTCCGCCAGTTCTCTGAACCGCTCTATCGGTGTATCGGGGAAGAGGAACTCATCCGGATCGGCGGGACTGCCGTGAAACATGCCGAGGGAGAGGTGCGGGGCTGAGCCGGAAGACGCTGCCTGCAAGGGGAAGGTTCTAGCTTGCGGGAGATCGGCGAGCCATTGACGGTTGACAGAGGAAAGCTCAGCAGCTGTCGCTCCATACATGATTCGTTTTTCGGCCTTTGCCGGTTTGCTGAAACTCTTTCCGTTAAGAAGCCCGATCACGTGGCTGTCGGTGTTGCCGAGAATGGAGGGGACGTGATGTTCCCTGAGCCAGTCGATGGTCTGATTGGGAAAAGGGGCGTAAACGGTGGTATCTCCGCCGTTTAGAATAAGGTCAAATGGCTCGCCAAAGTAATCTGCCACCGCCTTGAGAGCTGGAAAATTTCCATGAATATCGGAGATAAGGAGGATTTTCATGCAATTACAGCAGCGGCCCGATCAGGAGGGCTACGTTTTCCTTGAAACGCTTGATCACCGGGCGCTTGGCGAGTTCTTCCAGGTTGAGGTTGCTTGATTTTGTTTCATATCCGGCTTGAACTGCCCGTAATTGTTCGGTGAATACCCGATCATAAATGAATAGTGTGGCCTCGAAGTTAAGCCAGAAGCTGCGCATATCGAGGTTAACGGAACCGAAAAGGGAAAATTCTCCATCAACGGTTATGGTCTTGGCGTGGAGTAGACCGCCGCCAAAGAGTCGGATGATGACGCCTGAATTGGAGAGTTCCTTGTAATGTGCCTTGCTGGCGTAGTGGACGAGCCGCGAGTCGTTTCTTTCAGGCACAATGACGGTAACCTTAACGCCTCGCTGCGCTGCCGATTTAAGAGCGGTGAGAAGCGGTTCGTCCGGCACGAAATAGGGCGTGGTCAATACCAGCTCGTTGCGGGCCGAGTATATCGTTGTCAGCAGCAACGAATGGATAGCTTCGGGAACCAGTCCCGGACCGGATGGAACCAGCTGGACGGCGGTCTCACCCGCTTTTTCAAGGATGTGAACATCGGTGCGCTGCCTGAGCAGCCTGATATCCTCACCGATATTACCGGTTGCCGCCTGTCGGTTGTCGGTTTCGAGATACCAGTCGTTGACAAAGGTTCCGGCGATGCTTTCCACGACGGGACCGGTAATCCGTACCATGACGTCTATCCACTGACCGACTCCCTCATCCTGCTTGAAATAGCGGGGATCGACCATGTTCTGGCTGCCGGTATAGGCGATCGCGCCGTCTATGACGACAATCTTGCGGTGGTTGCGAATATCGATCCGTGAGAAAAGCATTTTCAGAAGGCCGGCCGGCAGGGATTCCTCGATGCGTATGCCGGCCTGTCTGAGTCTGGCCGAGTGAGCACTTTTCAGGAATTCACGGCTGCCGATGGAATCGACGATGATCCTGCAGATAACCCCCCGTCCCGCCGCCTCGATCAGGGTATCTTCAACCTCACTTACCTTGCCGCCATGCTGCCAGATATAGAATTGCAGATGGCAGGTGGACTGTGCCTGCCTGATATCCTTGAGGATGGCATCAATAATCTCATCCGGCGTTTCAATCAACTCAAGCCTGTTTCCGGCCATGGCGGGGATACCGATGAGTCGTTCCGCCTGCCGGTGCAGCGGCAGGCAGATGTCCGCCTTGTTTTGCCAGTCGACCGGCGAACGATTGCCCAGGGAATTGAGCCAGTACTGATAGTGATCCTGGCTCTCGCGCATTTTGGCAATGCGCCTGTCTGATATACGGTTTTCTCCAAAAAGCAGGTAGACAACAGCACCGGCAAAGGGAATCAGCAGGATGATGATCAACCAGGCAAAGCTGATGCCGTAGGGGCGCTTGCGCATGATCACCCGGAACGAGAGTCCGATTCTGATGGTCAGGTCGGCCAGGAAAATGATGGCTGGCAGAACGACGAAAAACCAGTGAACCTCTTCCTCAGTCATCGGTCTGTTATTGCAGGAAATGGTGAATGAGGTACATTTGGTGCATTATCATCTCCCTGGTGCGCATATTTTTTATAATACGGATGCTTGTTCCCTGATACTGAGGCTGTTAGTACCGATTGAAGTGGTGGAATCCTTCACGCTTTTCCAGCAGAGTCAGCCATTTGCAACCCGCGTCCATTAATCGAGAACTATAACGGATTCTTTTATGATTATAAAAGGTTTTTCTTCCTCGGCTGTTGCTGCCGGCATTAAATATGCCGATCGTCTTGATCTTGGTCTCATCTACAGCGAGATGCCGGCGGTGACGGCCGGCGTCTTTACCACCAGCCAGGTCAAAGCGGCCCCGGTTCTGCTCGATCAGCAACGCTTGAAACAGGGACGCTCGCAGGCAATTGTGGTGAACAGCGGCTGTGCCAACGCCTGTACCGGTGCCGAGGGGCTCGAAGCAGCTCTCGAGACAACCAGGATGGTTGCCCAGTCCCTGGCTATCCCGGAAGAACTCGTCCTTGTCTCATCTACCGGGGTGATCGGTTTACCGCTCAATGTCAAAGCCATTGAAAAGAGCATGGGCAAACTCATCGACGGACTGGATCCGGCTAACTTTGAAGAAGTGGCCCGGGCCATCATGACCACCGATACCATTTCCAAGACCTCCTATCGCACGGTTGAGATCGGCGGAAATGAGGTTTCTTTCATGGGGATGGCCAAGGGGTCCGGGATGATTATGCCGAACATGGCGACCATGCTCTGCTTTATTCTCACCGATGCCCGGATCAGCTTTACCGAACTGAACAAGGCGCTCAAAGATGCTGTAGAGCAGAGCTTCAACCGTATTACCGTCGATGGCGATACCAGCACCAACGATATGGTGCTGGTTCTGGCTAACGGGGCTGCCGAAAATCCCTGGATAGACAATGATTCCAACCCTGATTATCAGGTTTTCCAGGATACGCTCGAGAGCATCTGCGCCGAACTGGCACTGAAAATCGTCAGTGATGGCGAAGGCGCCACGAAATGTGTGACCATCCGGGTCTGCGGTGCCAAAGAGGACAAGGATGCCGAAATGATTGCCCGGACCGTGGCCAACTCGAATCTGGTCAAGACCGCGTTTTTTGGCGAGGACGCGAATTGGGGCAGGATTATCGCGGCGATGGGCCGGTCCGGTGTCCGCTTCTATCCCGATCGGGTGGATATCGCCTTTGGCGATGTTGTGCTCGTTCGCAACGGGCAGGGATGCGGCCCGGAAGTCGAGGAGCGGGCCTCGTCCATCCTCCGGGAGCGTGCCTTCACCGTATGTATTGATCTCAAAGACGGCGCGGGCTGCGAGGAAGTGCACACCTGCGATTTCTCCGTTGACTATGTCAAGATCAATGCCGATTACCGGTCGTGAGATGAAACGGCCCCAGGAGATACATTTCCTGTCTGACGAAACCATGCAGACAGGAGAATTCCTTGCTTCGCTGGCATCATCTTTTGTCATTGAGGAAACGGATCGGCGAACCGGCAGGAAACGCTACTATGATACCTTTGACTGGCGTCTCTTCCGAGCGGAATGTCTGTTCACCTTTGAGGAACAGGGGGTGGAACTTTCCCGTTTCAATGGTTTGCCGGTAGCCGCCATCCCGGCGGGGCGCCGGGAACAGTATTTCTGGTGGGATATCCGGGAGTCTGAATTACGTGAGAAAATAAAAGCCATCATTGAAATGCGGGCGATGCTCCCGCTTCTTTGGCTGGACTATGACAGGAAAACGTTTCGCGTGCTGAATAAAGACAGGAAAACGGTAGCACGCATTGTCCTGTGTAATGAGCAGACCAGCGCCGAAGGTGGACAGCTGGTTTTGCCGGAGCGTCTTTCATTGCGCGAGATTCGCGGTTACGGCACCGTTTTTGCCAAACTCTGCAAGAGCTGCCGCTCGGCCGGCCTGAGGCCTGTTGACACCATGCATGAATTGCTGGCGCAGGCCTTTTCCGTGTCAACCCGCAAGCCGCTTGACTACGGGGCCAAGTTCCGTGTCGAGCTGCCGGACTCCAGCACGGTCGGTGAAGCGGTAGCGAAAATCTGTCTTGCGCTGGCAGAGACAATGGCAATCAACCATGCCGGTGTCTGCCAGGATATCGATTCTGAATTTCTGCATGACTTCCGGATAGCCGTCAGAAGGACACGCTCACTGCTGAGTTTGTTGAAAAAAGAGCTGCCGCCGGAACAAAGCGCATTCTTCCAGGCGGAGTTCAAATGGCTCGGCGGCGTCACCGGGCCGGTGCGAGATATTGACGTCTATCTTCTTAAGCGTGAAGAATACCTGGCCATGCTGCCGGCTGCCCTGCATTCAGGACTCAATCTGTTCTTCGACGAACTTGACAGGCGGCGGAAGAGCGAAGTGAAGCGGTTGCGCAGGTGTCTATTATCTCAACGATACCAAAATCTTGTTGATGATTGGCGCCACTATCTCAGTGCTCCAGATTCGGCGTTGTTTGCATTCAGGCGAAAGAAACGCTGCCGGGCTGTCGCCGATAAACAGATAAAAAAACGTTTCGCCTCCTTTGTGCGGGATGGCGATACGATTACCGGTACAAGCCCTGACCGGGAGATGCACAAACTGAGGATCAAGGGGAAAAAATTACGTTATCTCCTTGAGTTTTTCCGGGCTTTTTATGACGAGGCTGAAGTCGAGAGATTTCTCAAGCATATGAAAAAGCTGCAGGATAACCTGGGAGCATTTAACGATCTCTCGGTACAGCAGCAGATGCTGGCTGCACGGCTTTCACAATTGGACGGAAGAACGAAGCGCAGCATGCAGATAGGTGCTTCCCTCGGGGGATTGATTTCGGTTCTTGCCGGGAAAAAGAGGCGCGTTCGCAGCGCCTTCCAGCGGAGTTATGCAGGTTTTTCGAAGGCCTCGAACAGGGACCTGCTCATTTGGCTGACAGCCGATTCCAGACGGGGGATGCCATGAAGATCATAGCGGTATACAGCAGCAAGGGCGGTGTCGGAAAGACCGCCAGTGCTGTAAACCTCGCCTACACGGCGGCGAGAACCGGTAAACAGGTGCTGCTCTGTGACATGGACTCCCAGGGAGCAGCCTCTTTCTACTACCGTATCAAGCCGAAAAAGAAGTTCAATCGCTCATGCCTGCTCAGCGGTGATTTCTACCAGTTTATCAGGGGTACTGATTATGACGGACTGGACCTGCTGCCGGCACATTTTTCCTTTCGAAATCTTGACATTGCGCTGAAGGAGGCGCAGAAGGAGAAAAGCCGGAAACTACTGGCGGACCTGCTGCTGCCGCTGAAATCCGAGTATGATTTTATCGTGCTCGATTGTCCGCCTAACCTGACGGTGCTTTCTGAAAACATCATTCTTGCAGCTGACTCGATCGTGACACCCGTTGTGCCGACAACCTTGTCGCTGCTCGCCCTTGAACAACTTCTTAAATTACTGAAAAAGCTCGATTGCCGGAAAGAAAAAATTCTGGCCTTTTTTTCCATGGTGGAACGGCGCAAAGCCTTGCATCTCGCGGTTATGGAGAAATATGGCAAATACAGGATTTTCATGAAAAGCTCTATCCCGTATACAGCTGAAATCGAAAAAATGGGGTTGCACCGCAGGCCGGTAGGGTCGGGAGGAAACCAGAGTCCGGCTGCTCATGCCTATGATCTGCTCTGGCAGGAAATTGGTCAGCGGATGTCTGAAAAATGAAACAGCTTTTTCTGATCCGTCATGCGAAATCGAGCTGGGCTGATCCTTCCCTGACAGATTTTGAACGACCCCTGAATAAACGGGGCAAGCGGGATGCGGCGTTTATGGGGAAGCGTTTAAGGGACGCCGGCATCCGGCCGGAGCTGATGGTTTCAAGCCCTGCCAGGCGGGCTAAAAAAACAGCCCGGATCATTGGCGAGGCCATCGGTTACGACAAAACGACGATTCAATACCACCAGGACATCTATACCGCCGATCTGGCAGCGCTGCTTGGCGTCATCAGAACTGCCGCTCCCGGGACGAACGCACTGGCCCTGGTCGGGCATAATTTCGTTATTACCGACTGCGCCGAATACCTTACCGGCGGGACACTGGCCGCCATTCCTACCTGCGGTATTGTTTCGATCGGTTTCGACACCATTGATTGGCCGGATGTTGCCGGTAAAAGCGGCCGTCTTCTCTTTTTCGATTATCCAAAACTGCATGTCAGTCGGAGCATTGGCGAATGAGTACTGAATCTGCCGTTAACCGGGCACCTTATCAGAACTTTGATAAGGTGCTGCCCGCCATTTTTTTTATAACCAGTATTTTCCTTCTCAATTTTACTTCCCGGATCATTTTTGCTCCGCTTCTTCCCTTCATAGAGCAGGATCTGCACCTGAATCATACCGAGGCCGGATCTTTCTTTTTCATTATCTCCATGGGGTACTGCCTCTCTATCCTGACCTCCGGGTTCTTCTCGGCCCGTCTCTCGCACAAGGGCGCGATCGTCCTGTCATCGCTGGTGACCGGTTGCATTCTTTGTATTCTGCCACTCTGCTCATCCTTGACGCTGTTCAGGCTTACCCTGTTCTGCCTGGGACTCGGGGCAGGGATATACCTTCCGTCCGGGCTGGCCACCATCACCAACATCGTCCCGCCTGCCTATTGGGGCAGGGCCATTGCGGTCCATGAACTTGCTCCCAATATGGGTTCTGTCGCGGCCCCGCTCGCGGTGGCGGTTCTTACCGGCTGGGTGTCCTGGTTGGAGTGTCTCTGGCTGCTGGGTGGACTGCTCATTGTCATGGGGAGCATCTACTGGCTGAGGGGGTCGAGGAGCGGCGGCTATGGTGTCAGGCCTGATTACACCCTGTGCAGAGACATCCTTGCCACCCCAGGATTCTGGCTCATGGTCTTGTTTTTCTCGACGGCAATTTCTTCCGCCCTCGGTCTTTATACCATGCTGCCACTCTACCTTGTTGCCGAAAAAGGCTTCGAGCATAACGATGCGAACCACCTGGTCGCCTGGTCCCGGGTGGCGGGCATCATCATGCCGTTTGTTGGTGGTTGGCTCGGCGACCGATTCGGAAACAGGCAGGTGATAGCTTTTGTGCTGCTTGGCACCGGCCTGCTGACCATCCCTCTCGGCTTCTGTTCCGGCACTATTCTTGTCATCTCTGTTATTCTGCAGGCTATGCTGGCGGCCTGTTTTTTCCCGTCCGGTCTGGCCGAATTGTCCGCTATCGGTGCTTCCCGCGGCGGTAATGTCGTGGTCTCGCTCTGTATCCCGCTGGCGTTTGTCTTTGGGGGGGGGATGATACCGGTCCTGATCGGCTTTATCGGGGATCATTTTTCTCTTGCAGGCGGATTTATCAGTGCCGGCATGTTAAGCATCACCGTTGGCGGGTTGGCTGTTATTTGGTGGAATTATTGCAGAACCGGGAAGGCTCATCCCCCGGATAGACGATGATGCCGGTGATGCGCAACCGTCAACGAGCTATTTTTGAACAGGGATGAATACTCGCACGAAGCAACAAAAGATTGTCGGGTTGCTGAAGGATCTGGGAAGAGATACCTGGTCGACGAGCCTGGAGCTTCTCAAAATCACCATACCCGCCGTTATTGCCACTAAAATTCTGGAAGAGCTTGGTCTGGTGGTCTCTATCTCTCAACTGCTCGAACCGGTGATGGGACTCATGGGCTTGCCCGGTGTGCTTGGTCTGGTCTGGGCGACGGCAATTTTTACCACGCCGTACAGCGCCATTCTGGTGTTTACGTCCCTTGAACCGACCCTTTCCTTGAGCACCGCCCAGATTACGATACTCTGTTCTGTCATGCTTATTGCCCATTCCCTGCCGGTCGAGTTGAGCATATCCAAAAAAGCAGGTGCCGGAATTCTGCCGATCGGGATGATCCGTCTGATTGGGGCTCTGGCTTACGGGATAGTACTTTATTATTTCTGCCTTTATACCGGCTGGTGGCAGGAACCGGCCAGAATCCTGTTTGCCGTCGATGGCAGCGAGAAAACGATACTGGACTGGGTGCTTTCCCAGGTTTTTAATATCGGTCTGATCATTTTCGTTCTTTTCTGTATATTACTGGCCATGCGGCTGATGAAAGTGGTAGGATTTCTCGGACTGATCGAGCGGATGCTGGAGCCGGTATTGCCGCCGTTCGGCATGAGTCCGCGGGCTGCTCCCGTAACGGTTGTGGGAATGATCATGGGTATCGCCTATGGCGGTGCTCTGATTATCCGGGAGACGACCAGCGGCAGAATGGATCGCCGGGAAACGTTCAATTCGCTGGCCCTGATGAGTCTCAGTCACGGCCTGATCGAGGATACCCTGGTGATGATGGCCCTCG
>JAHEMX010000564.1 GCA_024643445.1 Desulfobulbaceae bacterium
CTTCAAAATCACGATAGGTGAATTTCATCACCGAGGTGGTGACCGAGATACCGCGTTCCTGTTCGATGCTCATCCAGTCGCTGGTTGCGTGCCGGTCCACTTTCCTCGATTTAACGGCACCGGCCATGTTGATGGCGCCGCCGAAGAGCAGGAGCTTCTCGGTGAGTGTTGTCTTGCCGGCGTCAGGATGACTGATGATGCCGAAGGTCCGTCTTTTGGCAATCTCTTTTTCTATGGTACTGCTCATGATAGTTGAATTATCCTTTGCTCATTTACGGTATAGCGGGTATAGAATCGGCTTAAAATTAAAGGCCACCTTGCATAATCGCCTTTTCGCCCGATCTCTGCGTTATACTCAAAATTTTATCCTCAGAATAGTAACCATATGCCTGGGGTAAAATTTCTCGTAAGCCTTGATCTCGAAAGAATAACCTGATTATTCAAGGTGCCCTGAATGCACCCTGAAGGGACCTGTACCCGTGCGGCCGCCTGCTTATTCTCTAGCTTCACGATGAACGGTAATGATCTGAAATCCTGAGGTATTGAGACAGATCGCCGCCAATAAACATCTCTACCTAGGCGTTTATGCCGGATTATAGTATAAAGATGCGATGAAAAAGCGCTGAAGAATATGCTCTTTATACAGGAATGCAACAGAAATCAGAACAGATTATGGAAAAAAACAAAAAACTGCTCGTCACCGGCGGCTGCGGATTCATCGGCAGCAATTTTATTCGTCTGGTGCATACACTACATCCCGGCTGGCGCATTATCAACCTCGACACGTTGACCTATGCCGGAAATCCTCAGAATCTCAAAGGAATTGAAGAGGGCAGCAACTACCGCTTTGTCAAAGGCGATATCTGCGATCATGATCTGCTCGAAACCCTTTTCAGAGCTGAACAGATCGACAGTGTCGTGCACTTTGCCGCGGAGTCCCACGTGGACCGCTCCATCGCCGGTCCCGCTGAATTTATCAGAACCAACATCGGCGGAACGTTCGCACTGCTCGAAGCGGCGCGCCATGCCTGGCCCGGTGATGTGTCAAAGGTGGCAGACCCACGCTTCCTCCATGTCTCCACCGATGAGGTCTACGGTTCGCTTGGGGAAAGCGGCTATTTCAGCGAAACGACGCCTTATGATCCCCGTTCTCCCTACTCCGCTTCGAAGGCGTCATCCGATCACCTGGTGTCTGCCTATTTTCATACCTACGGCCTGCCGGTACTGACCACCAATTGCTCAAATAATTACGGTCCCTACCAGTTTCCCGAAAAACTCATTCCCCTTATTTTCAACAACAGCCTAAACGGCAGAGAACTGCCGGTCTACGGTGATGGAAAAAACATCAGGGACTGGCTGTACGTGAATGATCATTGTCAGGCAATCATTGAGGTTCTGCTCAAGGGCCGGGTCGGGGCCTGTTATAACATCGGCGGCAACAATGAAAAGACCAATATCGAGGTGGTCAACCTCATCTGTGATGCCCTGGACAGGAAGATCGGGCTGCTTCCAACCGGAAAGCCGCGGCGCTCACTGATTACCTATGTCACGGACCGTCTGGGCCATGACCGTCGCTATGCCATCGATGCGAGCCGGATAAAAAATGAAATAGGCTGGCAGCCGTCGGTGAGTTTTGAAACGGGAATTGAGCTTACCCTTGACTGGTACCTTGCCAACCGGCTCTGGCTGCAGGCGGTGCTTGACGGTTCTTACCAGAGATAAAAAAGAGCGGATAAAATGAAGGTACTACAGACTGATATTCCCGATGTTCTGATCATCGAGCCGCGCATCTTCGGTGATGAGCGCGGATTTTTCATGGAGAGTTACAACCGCAGGGGTCTGTTTGAAAAAACCGGGATTGACGCGGATTTTGTCCAGGACAATCATTCCCGCAGCCGCCGCGGCGTGCTCAGGGGACTGCATTACCAGATCAAACAGCCGCAGGGCAAACTGGTGCGGGTCATTGCCGGCGAGGTTTTTGATGTTGCCGTCGATCTGCGCCGGTCTTCGGCTACCTTCGGTCAGTGGACCGGCGTGCACCTGAGCGAGAAAAACAGGCGCATGTTCTGGGTGCCGCCCGGTTTCGGGCACGGGTTCCTGGTTTTGTCCGACAGTGCCGATTTTCTCTATAAGGCCACCGAATTCTATGCGCCGGAACATGAGCGGGCGATCATCTGGAATGATCCGGAACTGGCCATTGCCTGGCCCGATAACGTACCGGTGGAGCTCTCCGCCAAAGACGCCCTGGCCCCGTTATTCAAAGATGCGGAAGTCTATGAATAACTAAAGTAATTACGGTAATTACGGGGACAGTATACTTAATTCTTTGTTCATCGTTTCAATGATTGAGGACCAATCCTTGCGCAGGCAAAGAACGGGGAATGTGTAATTAAGTATACTGTCCCCGTAATTATTTCAGGCTGCAGACTGCCCGTATATGGTTCAGGCAGCCCATGTCCTGGGTCGCGGTATAGCC
This sequence comes from Desulfobulbaceae bacterium, assembly GCA_024643445.1. GTDB lineage: Bacteria > Desulfobacterota > Desulfobulbia > Desulfobulbales > Desulfocapsaceae > Ww85. The sequence continues at coordinate 2,477 of JAHEMX010000564.1, forward strand.
CATATCTAGATTCACGTACCAGCGTTCGATTTTGCCATGCAGATCAGCGCTCCAGAACCATTTCTGCCCGGTGCTGAAAACTGCTTCCAGCGGTTGCAGCGGGTTTTCATCAAGCAACGACAGCAGTTCGTTAACCGTCGGCAGCCGCCACCCGGTTTTTCCTCCAAAACATTTCGCGTTGAGCTGCTCGACGTAGGCGGCGGCTTCCTGCCAGGGCAGCGGGTAGGGACTTGCGGCTTGCTGCCAGGTAAGC
>JAHEMX010000092.1 GCA_024643445.1 Desulfobulbaceae bacterium
CTTTTCCAAGGTCATGCGACGCTTTGAGCAACCACATGGATTGCCAAGCTGTCATGAGATTGATACGCGCTCCTGGTATCAACCTGGCATTCAGGCGTTAATCGATGTCTACCCAGCGGAGGGTTGCCCGATGGCATACAGTCCACTGGAAAACTATCCCGGCAAGAAACTACGGAGGTAGAAATTGGCACTCAGGCGGATGATCGTGGCTCTGTTTGTTTCCCTAGGAATCTTTTCCCTAACCGTTGTCAGTCAGGCGCAACCGCAAGCACCGCAAATTCCTCCCGCCGTCCAGCAGATTATCGATAAGTTGCAGCAGGGAGGCACGCCTTCGCCGGCCGAGCAGGAAATCCTGATGGACTGGGGGCAGTCCATGGCTGCTGCTGTGTCCAGAATAGGGGGAAACAAGGCAGAGGAGCAGGAACAGGAAGAGGTTGTCCTCAAGGTTCGCACCACCGGTCAATCACGGTCACATTATGATTACTCAGTGACCAACCATCCTCCGGGAATCGGCACGGAAGATATCACAGCACAAGGTTCCGACCGCCTGCAGTTCGAATACAACGGCGAAACCCGGTACCGGGTGGAGTGGACCTCTGATCTGCCTGTGCTGGAGGTTATTGACCAACACGCTTCGCTTGCCAAGAGCGGTGGAGGATCAAAACACTTTGAAGAGACCTATACTTCAAATTCCGGCGGGGGCACCTGTACGGATACGGAAAAAGGGGATTGGACCTATCAAGGTTTGCCGGTGGAACTGGAATCGTCAATGGTGTCGAACGCCCAATTTGATGCACGCGACCACGTAACCATAATCCCATACTTTGGCGGCTGTTCATATGTCATAAACGGCACTGCGTTTAGCCGGGATGAATGCTCACACCCCAATCACCCTCTGGAAAATCACCCCGAAGTCGCCTCCATTATGCGGCCCGGAACGAAATGAAATCAATTGATTGCCGAGGCCCAGGAAAACGCCGATTTTATTGAAAAGCTCCGGGGAACGATCGATTGGGGTAAAGCCGAGCTTGCCTCCGGATCAGCAACGTACTCGATGGACGGCAAGGACATGATAGAGGTGGCTCACCAGCCTCCGCAAGAGGCCCCTTACTACAGGAGCGGCACATACACGGTCATCTGGTCATTGAGCAAAAGCGGAGGGTATAACACCGTTGCCATCGACGGGTGTGCCCACCTCGGCAAGGATGGAAACACGGAGCTCATCGCCCCGGGGGAAACCTCCCGGCGGCACCTATTCCTGGAAGACGAACCCGACGGCAATACTCGGTGTCTCCGGCTCGGGCGAGAAGGCGACCGTCAAGGGTGATGATTTCGGCCGGGCCACGGTTGAGATCGAATATCGCACACCCGACGGCAAGACCAAAAGCGGTACGCTTTCCGGAAGTGTCGCCGGGGTGCGTTCGGTCAACGGCGGTGCAACGATGCCGCGAATCGGGCTCAAGGATGAAAACGGCAAGGATGCGCCGCCCCTGCGCGTGCCTCTCGACCAGGTCCCCCCTGAAGGTGATCTCCTGAGCTTTCCGGTAGCTGATGAAGGGATCGCCACCGTGGTCAATGAGGGCGAAAATTTGCTGATTCAGGGTTTGCGCGTCGGCAGGACAACGACGCAGGCCCAGACCCAGTGCCGGGAGAAGACCGGCCCGGTGGTGAATCTCGAGGTCGTTCGCTGCACACAGGAGACAATCGACAAGATGCTCGAAAAAGAGCAGGAGGTACTCGACCGATTCAATGAAAAAGCGCGAGAAGCCCAGGAAATTGTCACCGAGCCGGAGCTGAAGGAGGTGGAGGAGCAGATCTGGAAGCATACGGGCAATGCCCTGCTCAAGGCTAGCGAAGTCGTATTGACGGGGGCGAGCCTGGCCGGTCACGTTGCACATGCCGTCCACACCCTGGAGCATGCCGTGTCAATGGTCAATACCGGGATATCAGGTTGGAGTGCGCTGCAGGGCAACGCTGAGGCGATGGTGGCTACCGCCGCCCTCCTCAATCCCCTGACATCGGCGATGGCCGTTGAATATGAGGTCTATGAGGCCTGGCATGAATGGCTCGGCGACCTGGCAAAAATAAACTCAACGACGGACAAGGTCAACGAACTTACGCAGCAATGTGAGCGTGACCTGGAGGAACTTGATTATCTGGCTGATCGACGTGAAAAGATCTGTGGAAAAGGGACAACAGATACCGAGACACTCCCTTCAACTTCGCCTTCAACGTCCACGGACCCGCCACAGCAGCCGCAGAATGCAGAGGATCAGCAGCCCGCCCCTGAATCACCCTCGACAGCAGAGCAGCCGCCGGATTCCCCGGGGGAGACGCCTGAGCCGCCGATTATTGGCGACCCGAGTTTCCGTCCCAACCCTCACAGGGCGGCGGGTTCATGATACCACCGGAATGCGGCTGCGATTCCTATGCCGGTAGCGCGTGGGGCAACAATGCTGCCGGACTGCAGGCAATCGGAACCGATCTTGGCCGTACGAAAAAATGTGGAGATACTTTTGCAGAACGCATTCAATCATACGGTGAGGACCTGAAAAAACTTGGCGAAACCGTTGCCGAGACTGAAAAGACATTGGGCCTTTCCGAGAAAGAGGGGCTGCCGAAGCTGGTGGCGGCGGTTGCGGAGATGAAAACGTCGGTGCCTAAGATTCAGGCCTTCGGCAAGGCGGCCGAATCAGTCAAACCGGCACTCAATGGTTGTGAAAAACCATTCCAGCAGGCCAGTGACATGCTCTCGACCGCACCGCCCAAGGAGATAAGCCCGATCTCCCGGACCACACCGCTGGGCAAACAGTGACCGGGAAATAGGGGGACAGTATATTTAATTCCCGGTAACTGTCTCCTTGGATCAATCACGGAATCATTCGTTAATAGGCGTAAATCATGAATCCTGATAAGAATTAAGTATACTGTCCCCCTATTTCCCCGGCGAATCCATCCTTGCGCATACGCGGCAATTTAGGTAGCTTCATTGACGGTGCAGTTGCAACTGAACATCACTATAACGGAGAACAAAACCATGAAAGAACGATCATATCTGGCGGATGCCGATACCCTGATCAAGCGTATCAGCAAAGGGGCATTTCTCACCGTCAAGGCGGGCGATGTTGTCAACACCATGACCATCGGCTGGGCAACTATTGGATTTATCTGGAAAAAAGAAGTTTTCATGATTGCCGTCAGAAACTCTCGATATACCTTTGAACTTATCGAAAAAGCTGACGATTTTACCGTCAGCATACCGGCCGGCGACACCTGCAAAGATGCCGTCCTTTTCTGCGGCACCAAATCCGGCAGGGATGTCGACAAGTTTGAAAAATGTCAGTTAAAGAAGCTGCCGGCACAACAGGTCGCCTCACCCGTTATCAACATCCCCGGCGTTCATTACGAGTGCAGAATTATCTATAAATCGGCTATGGACAGCAGTTTTCTTGATGGGCAACTCGATGGAAAACTCTACCCGCAGAAGGATTATCACACGCTCTATTTCGGTGAGATCCTCGCCTGCTACGAAACCAGCTGACCATCCATCACCGTCGGGCTGAGCTAAAAAACAGCTTTACCTGCCGGGCGCCGGATAACCCGGCTGCCCGGCCATCATTTACCACAGGTGAGATGCATGAAAAAACTCATGACCCTGGCCCAGCTGCTCATCGCGGCCATGACCGTTTTTCCTGTGCTGGCGTCTGAGCCGATCAGGATCGGTCTGCTGCTGATAGAGGACTCGGTTCCCTTTTATGTCGCAGAACAGGAAGACTATTACCGGCGTGAAAAGCTGCAGGTTGAGCTCATTCCCTTCCTCAGCGCCCTCGAGCGGGACAGTGCCCTGGCGGCTGGGGCTATCGACGGGGCCATTTCCGACCCGGTAGGAGCATTGTTGTTCGACCGGGGGAAGGGCCTACTGAAAATAACATCACTCGGCCTCGGACAGACCCCGGGAGAAGGGGTTTTTGCCATTTTGGCCGCGCCGGAATCAGGAATCAATAGTATTAATGACTTGAAGAACAAAGAGATAGCTGTCTCCAGCGCCACCATCATCGAATATGTCACGGACAGGATGCTTGCAGCTAAGGGTTTTGCCCCCGATGAGATCAGAAAGATAGAGGTGAAGCAGATGCCGATCCGCATGCAGATGCTGATCGCCGGATCGGTTCAGGCGGCCACCCTGCCTGAACCCCTTGCTTCCATCGCTGCGGGTAAGGGCGCGCACCTTCTGCTGAGTGACGGATCTGCGGATGAAAGCCTGTCCCAGACAGTCATCGTTTTTCGTACTGAGGTGCTGAATAGTCGCAAAAGCGAAGTTGCCGCCCTGTTCCGCGCCTACCGGAGCGGTGTTGAAGCCATCAACAATAACCCTGAAAAATATCGGCCGCTCTTCACTGAAAAGGGACGGATCCCCCCGTTCCTGGCGCAAAACTATCCAATCCCCACCTACCCGCTGCCGGCGCCCTTTGACCGGGCTCTCTATGAACCGGTAATCAGATGGCTTACGGCCAAGAATCTCGTCGGAACTATTCCATACGAGAGCATGGTTTCCACCGATTTCATGACTGACTAGTGGTGGAGATGATAAACGTTCGCTCCGTTAATCTCTGTTTTGACCATCAAACGGTTGCGCGGCCTGTGCTGCAGGATATCTCCTTCCAGATTCCGCCATACGGGAGCTGCGCAATAATCGGACCTTCGGGGTGCGGCAAAACCTCGCTTCTGTTTCTCCTTTCCGGCCTGCTGCAGCCTGATTCCGGAGAAATAGTCATAGCAGGCACGCCGAACTGCGGCACCATCCTGCAGAATTTTGGCCTGTTCCCGTGGAAGACGGTGTATCAGAACATCGGGCTGGGTCTCGTGCTGCAGAGAAAGAAAAAGTCCTTCATCCAGGAGCGGGTAACCCGTCTGCTCCGGGAAATGGGACTGGGCGGCTTTGAAGAACACTACCCGGGCCAGTTGTCAGGCGGTATGCAGCAGCGGGTAGCCCTGGCCAGGGCGCTGGCCACCGAGCCTGAAATTCTCTTTATGGATGAACCGCTTTCATCGCTTGATGCCCTCACCAGGGAGCGGCTGCAAAACCTGATTCTCGACGTCTGGCAGGCAAAGCGGATCACTGCCGTGCTGGTCACGCATTCGATTGAAGAAGCGGTATTTCTCGGGCGCAGGATCATCGTTTTGAGCAAACGTCCCGGCAGGATTCTGCGTATCGTTGACAATCCCGGTGCCGGAGAACCGGACTACCGCCAGAGCGAGTATTTCTTTCACCAGTGCGGTATCCTGCGCGAAACACTCAAGGGAGAAGAGAATGGGCAGCAAACGTGATATTTTTATCGCGGCCCTTATCCTGCTTGGATTATGGGAACTGTCCGCGCTGCTGCTTGATTCCATTGCCCTGCCCGAGCCATGGCTGGTAGTAAAGGACATCGGCAGGAAGCTGGCAGATGGAAGCCTTCTCGATGATCTGGCAATCAGCGCCGCCCGGGCCCTGCTCGGCATCCTGCTGGCCCTGACGGCGGCTGTTCCCCTCGGCCTGGCAGTCGGCGCGGAAGAGTCGCTCCGCAGGCGAATTTCTCCATTCATCTACCTGCTCTATCCGATACCTCACGTGGTGCTGCTGCCGCTGATCATTATCCTTTTCGGCATCGGCAATTTCTCCAAGATATTTCTTATCGCTCTCGTGGTTTTTTTTCAGATACTGGTCACCACCAGGGATGCGGCCAAGGATATCAATCGCAACTATTTCTATGCGATGCAGACGCTCGGGGCATCGAGGTGGCAGATGTACGTGCATGTTATTATGCCAGCCTCCATCCCCAAGATAATGACCGCCATGCGTATTTCCGTTGGCACATCGGTTGCCATTCTGTTCTTTGTCGAATCCTTTGCCACAACCAGGGGACTTGGCTATATCATCATGGATTCATGGGGCCGCTCAGATTATGTCTCGCTGTACACCGGAATTGGCAGCATGGCCATGCTCGGATTCTCTTTCTATCTCATTCTGGACCGGATTGAGAAGAGGCTCTGCCGCTGGACCCCGAGCTGACTGTTTGCAGCGAGGAGAGTCCTAAGTTATTGAACGTTATTGAGACCGGAAAAAGGAGAACACCGAGATGAGTGGCTCAGAACCTGCAGGCTCCGCGGGCGGCAAGCGTCTGATATCAAACCTTACCGCTATGGGCATATTCGGGATACTGAATACCAGCTTCATTGTTTCCTATGTTTCCCTTATTTTCACCTCGTCCTGTCCCGAGTATTTTGCTGCGGCAATCGCCCTTTTTCTCCTTGGCGGCTGTCTGGTGAGTATCTGTCTTGCCACTTTCTCATCATACCCCGGCACCATTTCGATGATCCAGGATGTTCCCGTTGCCATATCCGCTCTGATAGCGGCCTCTCTTGCGACCATGTTGTCAAACGAAAATCCGCAAATGCTCTTTGCCAACATATTTGCAGCCATTGCCCTGTCCACGATGCTGACCGGAATTGCCCTCGTCCTGCTCGGTTATTTTAAGTTGGGCAACCTGGTACGGTTCATTCCCTATCCGGTTATGGGCGGCTTTCTTGCGGCAACCGGATGGCTTCTGTTCAAAGGCGGCCTGCAGGTCTCCACCGGCGTTACCCTTGATCTTTTCCATATGAGCGGATTTTTCCTCCAGGCCAATCCCTCTCAGCTCATCTGCGGAATCGTTCTGGGCGTTGCCCTTCTTCTTTTAAACCGTTTTTTCCCGACCAGCAGGTTCATCATGCCCGGAACCATACTTGGTTGCATACTCCTGTTCCTGAGCTTAGCGAAACTGCTGGGATTTTCTCCTGCTGAGCTGCAAAACAGCGGCTGGCTGCTGGACTCACTCCCCGAGAAGGCTTTATGGAAATCTACTGAACTGCCGGTCATTTCCCTGATCGACTGGGGCTCGGTAATAACCCATGCTGCCGGTATTTCAACCATTATTGTTTTAAGTGTGATATCGTTTTTACTCAATTCAACCGCCATTGAACTTATCGCGGGCCGTGACTTCGATATGAACCGGGACCTTAAAACCACCGGGTTTGCCAATATCGTCATCAGTTTTCTTGGCGTACCGGCAAGCTATATCTATGTCAGCGAGACGGCTCTGGCCACCCGGATAGGAGCACAGGAGAGGATAGTCGGCATCCTGCACGGTATTTTCCTCCTTGTCGTCTTTATTGTTGGCGGTTCCTTTTTACATTTCTTCCCTAAATTTATTGCCGGCGGTCTCCTGCTTTTTCTCGGTTTGTCCATGCTCTGGGAGTGGCTTGTCGATCTGCGCAATTCGATGCCGAAGATTGACTACGGTATTGTCCTTGTCATTGTCCTCATTGTCGAATTTTTTGGATTTCTGCAGGGGATCGGCATCGGGATAATCATCTCGGTCGTGATCTTCGTTTTCAGATACAGCTCTATTAACGTCATTAAAAACGTTCTTGATGGATCGATTTTGAGAAGCAACAAGGACCGCTCTATCGCCGACCAGCGATTGCTTGACTATAATCATGAGCGAACGCTCATCCTGCAATTACAAGGATTTATCTTCTTTGGTACCGCCAACAGCCTCTACGAACAGGTGCGGCTGATGGTTGCCGAGAAGGCAGAAAGTGTCCAGTACGTGGTGATGGATATGAGCCTCGTCCAGGGCATAGATTCCTCAGCCATAAAGAGTTTTGAAAAGCTGCTCCAACATCTTTACAAAAAAGGTATTTCTCTCGCTCTCGTCAATGTATCGCCACTGTCTTCTCAACTTTTTGCAGTGACCGGATTAACCGGCGAGAAGTATCAATTGCTGCATTTTTTTCATAACATGAATGACACACTGGAATGGAGTGAAGACAAGATACTCGCTTTCGAACAGCACCGACTGCAGCAATCAAAGCAGGATGGAAGCCATTCCGGAGCCGACCTGCTGCACGTGGTATATGAGGACATGATGGCCGCACTGGACGTCCAGATCCTCTTCGAGACCATTGTTGAGAAAACGGAACAATACTCGGAGAAACTGGATGTCAGTGAGGGTGAGTTACTCTATAAACAAGGAGAGGTAAACGATGATCTGTTTTTTATCTCCCGGGGGCAGGTTGTCTTGCTCGAAACTGAAGGTGAGGGACAGCAAAGAAGAATAAGGACGCTCGGACCCTGGTCGATTATCGGTGAGCTCGGGGCATTTATGGGCTACCATGCCTCGCATGATGCCGTGGTTGTAAAGAGTGGTGTTGTGTACAAGCTCTCCGCGGCGGCGCGCCGGATCATTGAAACAGAAGATCAGGCCCTCGCCGGGGACCTGCACAAGCTGATAATAAAGGTGCTTGGCGGGCAGTTGCTGAAAACCTACCGGGTGACGGCGACCTGAGGCAGGGGCTCAACCGCGCCTGAGGACACCATGAAGAGAGAACCTGTTCTGCTGATTCTGAGGTCTGCAATGCTGAGCAACGCAGACGTATGAGGAGAAACCGTGATTATTCCCGATGAAATCCAGGCCCGTGATGATTACAAAGCCTGCGCATCCTTTCATGGTCATACCTGTATGGGGCTGACACTCGGCTATCTGGCGGCAAAACTTGCCATGCAGCACCTTGAAGAGAGGCGTGCACTCGATGAAGAGCTGGTCTGCATTACCGAAACAGATGCCTGCTGTTGCGATGCGATACAGGTCCTGACCGGCTGCACTTTCGGCAAAGGCAACCTGATCTATCGTGATATCGGGAAAATGGCCTTCACCTTTGCCAGCCGTTCCAGCGGCGTCGGCGTGCGCCTGGCGATGCGCCCGGCCGTTATGAATGTTCCTGAAAGAGAGCGTCTGCTTGCCGAGAAGATACGGGCCCGGGAAGCAACTTCCCAGGAAATTTCAGAATACGAAGAACTGCACCAGAAGCGCAGCAGCTCCTTGTTTGATCAGGGTCCGGCCGCCTTCTTCAGCCTGCAGGAAATCAGCCTGGAGATGCCTGCCAAGGCAAGAATCGCCCCCTCCATCCTTTGTGATGGCTGCCGTGAACCGGTGATGATAACCAAACTGCAGGACATGGATGGACAGCAAGTATGCCGGACCTGCAGAGATATAAGCGACCGGAACAACGGAGGCAAGTAAATGATGTGCATTGAGAATCTAAAAAAAATAGAACTGGACCTCCATGTCAACGATCAAAAGGAAGGTGCAGGTTCCTGCCGGCTCGCATTCATCTATGGCCTCTCAACGAGCGGCCTGTGTCCTTTTGAAGCTGCACTTCATCAGAAAGCGGTTGGAGCGTCTTTGCAGATGGTCATCCACAAAAACAATCTGCCCGAGTTCTTCGGCCATCTCTATCCTGCTGTCTGCGGCAAACTGAAACTGCCAGGTGATGTTGCCGATCTGGTGTTGCATGTTAGCGTGAAGGCAATTGAGACACCTGAGGACAGGGAAATCATTCAGGCCATGGCCCGAAGCGTCGGCCACGGCTGCGGGGGAAGCTGCGATTGCGGGTGCAGTTAGCAGCACAGCACTGTCATAAGCAAGAAGCGGGTTGCCGGGACCGACCAGACAACCCGCTCTCTGCAAAAACCACTTCAGGGTGGCAGGCGTTTTTAATCGTTGCACTGCAGCAGATTCCAGCAAACGACGAGCCGCTCCCGGGAAGACACTACAGGGCGTCAGAAACTAGGGCGCCAGCATCTCTCCGACGGCCTTTCCGTACTGCTGGCAGGCCTTCGGCCCTTCAGCCGACTGCACCATTTCCTCGGTAAGATTGAGCGGTCCGAGGCTCGTCATGTCCATTTTATAGACATGCTGCATGGTGTCGTAAATCATTACGGCCGATTCACCGCTATGGGTGTGGGAGCCAAAGGCACCGCCGATCTTGCCGACCAGGTTGGCGCGTTCGGCCAGAAACAAAAATTGTTTCATGTTATTCGTCATATCCTTGTGATAGGTCGGACAGCCGAAAACATAACCATCAAAACCGATAACCTCAGACTCGTTATTGATTTTTGATATGCTATGCAATTCCACCTTGCAACCTGACATACGCAGGCCTTCAGCAATATATTGAGCCATTTTCTCCGTCTTCCCGG
>JAHEMX010000565.1 GCA_024643445.1 Desulfobulbaceae bacterium
CCTGTCGATGGTCCTGTTCTACCCGGATCTCGCCATGTGGTTAGGCCGTTAAACCGTGATCGAAGACGGGGGGACGGGAGGATGGTTCCCGGGTACTTTCGCCGGTGAGGGGAGTGTTTGATGACGAGTGATAATTTTCAGGACCTGATCATAGAAGAGAGGTTCAACCCGTATAGAGCATGTGTCCAGGGCCGGACCAATGAGCCGATCTGCGTGCAGTCCATCCTGGACAAATCCCGGGCGGTCGCGAGCAGCATAGATCCCTCGCTTGACCCCGGCCAGGTCTCCCTTGCTGAAATAGTGCACCGGCTGGTCATTAACCGGCCGCGAATTGCCGTTATTACCGGTTCACCCGACCATCCTGCCCATTTACGCGATGATATGCATATCAGCCTGGCGGTGCTCAGGATCTGGCAGAATGGCGGCGTTCCTTTTGTCTTTGGTATCCCGGTAATCTGTGACGGTACCGCCCAGAACAACATCGGCCAGAGCTACTCCCTGGTCTCTCGCAATATTACCGCCGCCGCCGTCAACATAACCTTCGAGGGACACTCCTACCACGCGGCCTATGTGCTCTCGAGTTGCGACAAATTTCCGTCCGCGGTGTTGAGTGGCCTGGCGGCTGCAGATGTGGCGCGCACTCATGACGAGCGGGGACAGGCACCGGTCTGGGCCCTTTTCGTACCAGCCCATGTCCTTCGGGGCGGCACGGTCACTACCGAGACCCGTGCTCGGCTGCACCAGGTGATAGCTGAAGCGCGTCGCAAGGGCTTTGACGATCTGGCTGCTGACATAACGGATACCATGCGCTATATCCTGCAATGTTCATCCGCTGAGGCCTTTTGGGGCCAGATGAAGCTCGCGGTACAGTATGGCTTGCTCAGTGATGATGAGGGCCGGACCATCATGGATGAGCTGGCCGCTGCCGCCTGTCACCGCAACGGCGGAATCTGCGCGTTCAATGGGACCGGAAACTCGTCACGGACCCTGGTCAGTGCGCTTGGTCTGACGCCTCCCCAGGCAGAACTGCTGATGGATGTTCCCCCGCCGGAAGTGGTCGGCCAGTGCGTTGATATGCTTTACCGCAGTCTGAATCATAAGGAATACCGTATTACCACTATCCTCGGCCGAAACTTTGCCAATGCGGTGCGCATTCATAATGCCACCGGCAGTTCATCCAATATCCTGCTGCACCTGCCGGCAATCATGCGCTATGCCGGGTTTGACATCACCATCGATGATTATGAAAAAATCCGCAGTCAAACCCCGGTTCCGGAGATTTTTGCCCATAGCCTGACGGAGAACCGGGATACGTTCGTCCTGGCCCAGCAGTATGCCCGTGGGCAGCATCACGGGATGGCAAGTCTTTACCGGGTGTTGACTGATCTGGGCTGCAGGATGGATCTTGATGCGCCAACCATGACCGGACAGAGCTGGGGCGAAAGAATAGCGGATCTTGCAGAACCGGTTTCAGATGAGTTGGGCGAGGATGCAATTATTCGCACCATTCCCATCAGGCAGACCTCCGGTGTTGAAGTGCTCAGGGGGAATTTCATGTCGACGGCCGTGATCAAACTGGCCGGCATGTCCGATCGCCAGTTACGCTATTTTGATGATCACCTGTTTATTGTCCGCTATTATGAAAATGAGCAGGATTGTGTCGGTGAAATGGGCTCGCCGGACTTTATTGAAAACCTCCGGCAGATTGTCGAGCAGATGCCGGAAACGATCATAGCAGCTATTCTGGCATATAACTCAAAAGGCGAGCGAAAAAACTATGCCCACGAGGCCTTTTCAGACCTGCTGAGAAAAGCGTTTCTGTCTTTTGCCTTTGTTATTGCGGGACAGGGACCACAGGCCTTCGGCATGCCGGAAATGTATGTGCCTTCCCAGAATCTCAAACATCATCAGCTGCTGGAAGCATCTTCGCTGCTGATTACCGATGGTCGTTACTCGGGTGTGACCAAGGGTGCCTGTATCGGTCATGTCACACCTGAAGCCTTTGCGGGCGGCGGCATCGGGCAACTCATCGATGGTGATGTGATGTTCCTGCAGATCATCGAGAAAAAGCTCAGCATCATCGATCCTGCCGCCCTCGAGGCCGGCAGGGTGGCAGTTCTGGAGCAGTTGCCCGAGCGCGGGAAGCTTGTTGGCGTCCGGGTAGAAAAGATGCGTGAGAGGAGTCTGCAGGTTGCCGCCTGCAATCTGATGACTGACGTCACCAGCGCGGAAAGGGGTTGTGTACCTGCTGCGGTAGACCTTCGTGCGGTCACGTGCCTGCCTTGATTCCAATAGTCGATGATCGGGGAGAAATGCTCCGATGAGAATCGAAAGCGTTGATTTTTTCTACCTGAGCATGCCTGAAATCCGGGATATCGGTGATGGCAGTCAGGACGCATTATTGGTGCGGGTTCGCTCAGAAAACGGGTTGGAAGGCTGGGGTGAGTGCGAAGCTGCGCCGCTGGTCTCCATAGCTGCCTGGTGCTGTCCCATGTCTCACAGCGGCTGCAAACCGGTCAGCCATTCGGTGCTGGGGCACGCTGTCGATTCCCCGGCAGATATCCGCTCGCTCAGCGCAGAGGTGCGCCGGAACAGCTTTGACCTGCTGCAGGCCGATCACACCCTTGCCGGGGTTGATATGGCATTATGGGACCTGCTCGGCAAGAGATACAGCGAGCCGGCCTGGAAACTGCTCGGCTGGGACAAGGCCTTTCCCAA
>JAHEMX010000566.1 GCA_024643445.1 Desulfobulbaceae bacterium
GGGGAGCAGGGCTTTGCCGAAGCGGTAGTCGGCCCATTTGGCAACCGTCGGTTCACCGGCCAGCGGTTTTTTGAACAGCTCGCCGAGTACCCTGAGTTTGTCCTTCCACCCGATGAGCGGCGCCTTGATGATTTTTAACGGGGACTGCGGGATCATCATCAGGCGTGAATTGAGGCAGACATAGCGCACGAAGGTTGCCAGAGGTGCCTTGACGCATTCTCGATCGAGTCCCGTTTCAGCAAGCAGCGCCCGACTCTCGCTGCAATTGTCGAGAAAACCATGGGGACCGATCTCTGCATGGTAGCCGTTTTCTGAAAACGAGCGGATTACGCCGCCGGTTCTTGAACTCTTTTCGATGATAAGAAGCTGGTGATTTTCATGGTGCTGCTTCAGTTTATGGGCGACGACCAGCCCTGAAAGGCCGGCGCCGATGATAATGGTATCGTGAGAAACGGTCATGGAAGGTCTCTTTGTGTGGTTCACGTGGTCTCCGGAAAATTTCAGTCAGGCCAGCCTCGGCAAGAAAGTTGCACAGCGCGCTATGGCTCAATACAATAAGAGGTGTTGAACCATTTTCAATGGACTGAATACTCCTTGGCAGGCTGATAATAAACGGGGAACTCATGCTGCTCGCAGCTGCCGCTTCGGATGCAGGGATAGGCAGCCTCGTCATGATGCGGACAACAGCTCTTTGATCCGGTTCCGGCTGCGAATGAGCAGGCGGTGGTCGTCGGTGAATACCTCCAGGGTCAGGGTGTCATTATATCCGCTTGCTTTGATACCTTTCAGCAATCGACTAAAGTTGACGGAGCCCTTTCCCACCGGCAGATGGTCATCTCGATATCCCCGGTTGTCACTGAAATGAAGATGGCCGAGACGGTGACCAAACTGACGTATCAGTTCCTGCAGCCGATCTCCCTCGGGGGAGCCGATGTTGGCATGACCCGTATCCAGAGCCAGTTTCAGGGCCGGCAATTCCCTGAAGAGTTCTGCAAGATCATCAGGCTCCACTCCCAGCATGTTGCGTGGCATCATGTTTTCCAGACAGATCGTCATGTCTAACTGGGTGGCGGCGCTGAGCATTATACATAAAAAATCGTAGGCGAATTCTTTGACCGAATCCATCACGAACCCGCCCATACCGACAACCATACTCGGGTGCAGCACAACCTTTTTTGCCCCGAGATCGGCTGCCACCTGGAGAGATTGACGCATTTCCTCTATCGATGCACGCCGGATACTGTCGGTGAGATCAGCGGTGGACAGGAAGGTTGGCAGATGACAGACAAGGCCCAGGCCGTTATCCTTTAAGGCCCTTATAATGGCCGCGCGGCTTGAAGAAAGGATGTTGTAATGCGCCATGGGCGGGTCCATGGCCAGTTCGAGGTAGTCAAACCCCGATCGGGCAATAGTGTTGATTTCATCCAGAACGGGTCGTACCGGAAAATTCATTGCGCCATAGTGCATATCTTACTCCAGCAAGGGGCCGGACCTCTTTTATGGTTGTTCATGCCTGACAAGAACAATACGCTGTCATTCAATCTGCACCTCGAAGGCCTACCGGTGCCTTCAATCCTGCAGAAGGGTAAATCCCCAGGCATGGATCTGAACACAATGCGGAAGCTTCTTACCTGGTTGCGGGCACCGGCCCGTATTCAACGCGCAGGATCTCGCCACCCAGCGAGTCGATGAGACAGGCGGCGGCATCAAGTCCTGGATAACTTTCCTCCGGATCACAGCCAATCAGTTTGACGCCGGCCTCGATAATACGGTCAAGATCATCGATACCGGTTCTACAGCGCTCAATGCTGACATCGCCATAGCCGTTGAGCCGCACAAAGATAATGGCTGTCCCGGCGGGTATCTCCTCGTTTGCCGACCAGCGAAGAGCGGTCTTAAGGGATGCCATCCCTCCAGGCACGGTGGTATCCAGACCTTGTTCAAGTGAAACAAGCCCGATGCCCGTGGCTTCGAGGTGTTCAATGAGTTGAAACAACAGACGCCGGCTCTTGCGCAGACAATCAAGCCGCCAGACAACCACCACATCACCTGTCTTGAGATGGCCGAGCATCCGGGTCAGTTCCGGCTGCTCGGCTGTGTCATCAATGCTGATGTCCGCGTAGAGCCGACGGCAGCCGCAGGCCTCGAGGGCTTCGTGTTGCTGCTTGGGCCGCTGACTCACCGTTGATACTCTGATATAGCCGATTTTCATGTCGATCCCCGGTTAGAAGTGAGCCGACCGGCGCGACCTGCCATTCGCCGTTCGGCTGGAGTTGTCTCTCTCGGCAACTCTAAGAGCCTGCAGGAGAAAGCCCTTTCCCCCCATCTCTGCATTATTGCGGGAACATTGATGTCCAGGAGCCATTATATGGCTCTTGCTGATTTTCCTGCACTGGTTTGGTCTGAGAAAAAATTGCACTTCTCCGGCCGGCTCCCAGGTGACACTTTTTATTATAAGACCTTTTTATCCGGCTGTCAGTTTCCTGGCGGGCAATGACCTCAGGCCCGGGCAGATCGGTCAAGGGTGGTGTCGCAGCTCTTTCCAGGGTCACCGGGAACAGCCGCTTCTCTTTGTACCCGGGCTCAGGGAGCCTACTAATTATAGACCGTAATGTCTCGTATTGTCATGAGAAAAGGCATTTCCATAAGGGTCTGGCCGATCACCCGCGCGCCTTGACAGTGCGTTTTCCATGGTTACCATATTGGCCGACTTTAA
>JAHEMX010000567.1 GCA_024643445.1 Desulfobulbaceae bacterium
TGAATCCGGACAATGTGGCCGCGGCAATCCAAGCCGTTTCGCCGTATGCGATCGATATAAACTCAGGTGTTGAAAAAGCGCCGGGTATCAAGGATCATAAATTGCTCCGTACCCTTGTCCAGCGGGTTAGGGCCGCTGAACGATAGCCCGGAGGCCAGCCTTTTTGCTGAGCCGGGACTGCCTCAGCGGGCGACAACAAAGGCGTCGGTATAGCCGCGTCTTTCAAGAATTGCGCGGGCCTGTTCGGCATTTCTCAAGGTGTTGCCGACGTAGACCTGGACGCGGTAGTAAAGGGTATTGCTGACGTCGGATTTGGTGATAAACGTCTTGTGCCCTGCATCAAGAAAACGGTTCTGCAGCCGCAAGGCATTGTCCGGGTTGGTGAAGGCTCCGATCTGGACATAAAATTCACCTTCATAGAAGGTGCGCGCCAGTTGCATGATTTCCTGCTGGTTTTTACCCGCCTCTCCCATGGCAACAATGTGTACTCTGGCGGTCCCGTTCCCGACAATGTTCAGTTTTTTTGCGGCCGTGTAGCTGAGGTCAATGATCCTCCCTTTCACGAAGGGTCCGCGGTCGTTTACCCGCACAACGATTTCCCGGTTGTTCTCGAGATTTCTGACCAGTAGAACGGTGTGCATGGGCAGGGTCTTGTGCGCGGCTGTCATGCTGTACATGTTGTAGGTCTCGCCATTGGAGGTCTTGCGCCCGTGAAAGTCGCTGCCGTACCAGGAAGCAATACCGGCCTGCTGGAAACCGTATGAAGAAGGGATAGGGTAGTAGGTCCTGTTGTTTATCTGGTAAGGCCGAAGGGTGGGGTGGGAGTAGCGTTCCGGAGCCGCGGCCGAGCAGCCTGGCAGGGCTGCCATAAGAAAAAGGCCAAGACAGAAGAGCAGAATACTGTTGCCTGCGGGAAGGTGCCGGAAGGTTACGATGCGATGCACGAGCTTGCTTGACTTGAACTGTCTGGAGTTGCCTGAACGTTTAGTTTAATATCAGCAGCCATCACGGTCTTTTATAACAAATCCGGTTGATACGCAATAATTTTACTTGGTACCGGTCGACGGGCGCTGTGCATTTGATTCAAGAAACCGGTTGATCCTCTGCTGGTAATATAAACCGGCGGCGCCAATGGTATGCGGCGTATACGGCCGGATAAGCCTTGTTCCCGGGAGCGGGCGTACATTGTCAAAATGCACCGCTTCATCACGGTCGATCCAGGACAGGCTGAGATCCAGAATCGGCCTGCCGGTTGTCAGCACGCCATCATCGTCGCGCATCAGGATGAAGCGTTCCCACCTTCTTTCACTAAATCCCTTAACCCATATTCCCGGATACGGCCGGCCGGTAAACTTGTCCGACATGAACGGTTCCAGCAGATCCCCGTCATCATCGATGTGGCTGCCGATGATCTCCCTGACCTCAAAACTGCCGTCCAGGCTGAGCCGGGAAAAATCGTCAAAATCTTCATGGTCGATACGCATGAGATACGTTTCACCATCGTTAAAAGTCCAGCGGGCATGACAAGCCTGACAGGATATCTTGTCTGTGCCTGAATGAGCGGGATGCTTAAAAACGGGAAGTGTCAGGCTGAGACCGGTTGCAGCGGATGAATAGCTATACGGTTCCGCGGTTCCGGCAACACCGTCAGGGAGGTGATTCTGCAGTTCTTTCGGATCGTGGCAGGCGCTGCAGGTACGGCGGTTCGGCTTGCTCCCCATGATCTGCCCTGAATCGTGGCAATCAATGCAGATCATACCAGCCAGCCGGTGCACATCGGGTTCCAGCTCGTGATATTCAACGCCAAACTCCCTGACAGCCATAGTGTCCTGGCGATACGGCGTCCGATATTCTTCATTGTAATCGTGTTCGTAGCGCCCATAGTAGTCAAACCCGACATGACTGCCGTAATGGCAGGACAGGCAGCGTGAATCATCCGGTTTTGCGAGAAACGAGTGTGATTTCAACCGTCCGCCTTCATAGGCCAGGTGGCAGGCTGCGCAGCCGGTTGCTCTTTCTACCCGGGAAAAAGCGTCACCTTCGGCATAAACATGACAGCGAAGACATCTCCTGCGCAGCAGATCATCGGTCAGTTCAATCTCGTTTTGTGGTGCCGCCGAAGGTTTGAGAAGGAGGGGTGTCTCGGGGGAGGACGTTGCGCCGAAGGCTTCCCTGACAAGGGTTATGTGTTTTTCGAGCGTATAGTGCTTACTGCCGGTGACCATGCCGACGGCATCTTTATGGCAGCTTCCGCAATATCTTGCGGCAGTGTCGGGATGTGCCGGCCGGGCGACGAGATCCTGATGCGCCTGCTGCTGTGATCCGGTATCTCCTTTTCCGCCGTGACAGGAGGTACATGCCAGCTGGTGGTTCTTATCGAGCTCCATCCTGTGGCAGCTGATGCAGCTGCCTGCTGCAGTCTGCTGTTCCTTGGTAACAGCCGCCTCTCGTTCTTCCGAGCACCCTCCTGAAAGGAGGAGCAGGAGCGCGAGAGTCATGAGGCAGATGGTGTACTGTCTGCTGGTGAACATCATCTCCAGGGGCGTGATCTGGTCAGTAAGGCAGCTGGTTGCTTGTATTATTTGCTGATTACACAATTACTGAGCCACTATACAAAAAAATCCAGTCCTTGTCTTTGCAGATACGCGATCGACGCCGAAATGCTGAAAAAATAAGGGAGGCTATCGGAAAGATCAGTAAAAAAACGATGTCTCG
>JAHEMX010000093.1 GCA_024643445.1 Desulfobulbaceae bacterium
TCAGGTCGCATGGATAGGTGGTATATGTATTTAAATCAATAAGATGAGAAGATCGCCCAAACAAAATGGAGCGGGCGATTGAAGAAAATAGCACCCTTTTATTGATAGGTTGGACCTATTTTGATTATTCCGGAAATTATCCGGTGTAACCTTGCATGTTCCTCCTTTTCCCCGGGATAGATTTGTTCTCGAAACGATTAAATGAATAGTGGGAATGGTTATGGGTAACCGGTTCAAATCGGAATTAACGATTTGACAAAGAGGTGATATCTATTAAAATGGAGTCGATTTTCTGTTTCCTGTTAACCTGCAGAGGCAATGGATGTGATTGAAGAACCTACCTCAACCACGGGAAAGTGCGATCGGAGGATTCGGTGGCTTGCGAGATGCTCCTGCGGTATACTTGCTCTTCTTTTCCTTACTGCAGGTGTCTCGAAGATCTTGGCACCGGGTGATTTTGCCAGGGTTATTTCAATGTACGGCCTGCTTCCGGACCGATTGCTGCTTCCTGTCGCTATCCTGCTGCCGCTCGTCGAGTTGTTTACCGCAGGGGGGCTCCTGTGTTGCCGCAACTGGGCCCTGCTCCTGGCCGGGGGACAACTGCTTATATTCATAACCGTTTTAGTTTATGGAATCCACCTCGGCCTGAATATCGATTGCGGCTGTTTTGCTGCGGATGATCCGGAGCATGCGGCCGTGTCCGGCCTGAGGAGTGCACTATTTCGCGATATCCTGTTCTTGCTTCCGGTTGCCTATGGCTGGTGGTTCTTTAATAGGAAAACAAATTCAAACAGTTAAGGAGAGACAAATGAGTGTACGAGTGGTTGCTCTCTTGGGCACATTTTTGTTTGGTTTTACGACTTTGCTGGTCAGCGTCAGTCAGGCCTTTCTGGGGAATGATAAATTCGAGCAGGAGGTTGTCAAAGAGACCGATGCCATTAAGCTGACCCGTGAAGTGCAGCGTGGCGGGTACGGTATTGTTTCTACCGCCGAGTTGAAGGCGATGATCGATGCCAAAGAAGATATCGCTATTATCGACACGATGCCCTATGAAGACAGTTTTAAAAAGGGGCACATTCCTGGAGCGAAACAGTTTCTTTTCCCTATTCCGGAAATGGCAGCGTGGGATAGTGCTGAAACAGACGCTAAGACGAAAGATGATTTTATCGCACTTCTCGGACCGGATAAAAGCAGGAAAATAATTTTTTACTGCGGCTTCGTCAAATGCACCAGAAGCCACAATGGTGCGCTTTGGGCGGTGAAACTTGGGTACACGAATGTACTTCGCCAGCCGGGTGGCATTTTTGCCTGGAAGGGTGCTGGGTTTGAGGTTGCAAAAGTCGAGTAATCCCTGGCTGGCAGCCTCCAGCAACCAAGCTGCCTTGCTGGAGGCTGTTCCATCTGCTTTGTTCCTGCTCTCCGCTCATCTTCCCCTTGCATCACCATATCTTTTTCCCGTTAGGCCAGCTTGTTACCTGTTTGTCAACCATTGCTGTCTTGATGAGAATAGTATTCGTTTCTCTGGATTTTCATCGATAAATGGCGTACCTTGAGATTTCATGATTTTGCAGAACCGGTAACTCAATAGTTTCAAAGCAGGACAGAAGGAGAACGCTGATGCCCGTTTTTAATCGGGATGATTTTAAAGATAATTGCGGTTTCGGCCTGATTGCCCATATTGACGGTGAACCAAGTCACCGACTGGTTCGTACCGCGATCAGTGCCCTTGATCGTATGGATCACCGTGGCGCCATCGGTGCCGACGGTAAAACCGGAGACGGTTGCGGTCTGCTGCTCCAGAAACCGGATGCCTTTTTTCAGGCGATAGCCAAGGGGAATAACTGGAGTCTCAGCAGTCGTTACGGTGTCGGCATGGTTTTTCTCGGCCATGGTCCCGAGCGATTAAAAGTGGTCCAGCAGGTATTTGCCGAAGAGATCGAACGGGAAACCTTGTCGGTCGCCGGCTGGCGCCAGGTTCCGGTTGATCCGTCTGTACTCGGCACTATTGCCAGAAATTCCCTGCCGGCAATTATGCAGGTATTCGTCAATGGTCCCTATGGCTGGGGGTCGCGGGATTTTGAGCGCCGACTCTTCATGGTTAAAAGGCGTATTGAAAAACGGATAACCGACGATCCCGATTTCTATATTCCCTGTCTTTCCAATCTGGTGGTGATTTATAAAGGGCTCTGTCGTCCGGGCGATCTGCCCTTGTTTTATCGAGATCTTGGCGATCTGCGCATGCAGGCGGCAATCTGTCTTTTTCATCAGCGCTTTTCAACCAATACCCTGCCGCGCTGGGAACTGGCGCAGCCCTTTCGCTATCTTGCGCATAACGGGGAAATAAACACCATTTCGGGCAATCGTCATTGGGCCCGGAACCGCGCATACAAGCTGAAGTCGCCGCTGTTGCCCGATATGCAGGATGCGGCACCCTTTGTCGGTACAAAGGGATCGGATTCCGCCTCGCTTGACAACATGCTGGAAACCTTTCTGGCCGGCGGCATGGATCTGTTCCGTGCCTTTCGGCTGCTGATCCCGCCTGCCTGGCAAAACCACCCCGAGATGGACGAGGATCTCCGGTCATTTTATGATTTTAATTCGATGCACATGGAACCGTGGGATGGGCCTGCCGGTATCGTCATGAGTGACGGCCGCTTTGCCGCCTGCGGACTCGACCGCAATGGGCTGCGGCCGGCACGCTATGTCATTACCCGGGATCGCCTGATCACGATAGCCTCTGAAGTTGGTATCTGGGATTACACGCCGGATGAAGTGGTTGAAAAAGGGAGGGTGGGACCGGGTGAGTTGCTGGTTATTGATACCCAGAACGGTCGACTATGGAGTTCCTGGGATATCGACAACGAATTGAAGGCCAGGCATCCTTACCGGCAATGGCTGCAGCAGAATTGCCGCTGTCTTATTCCAACCGAACAGCTTGCTGAGGAGAAAACAGGAAAGCGCGCTCTCTCGGATGATAAGCTTCTGATTTATCAGAAACTCTTTGGCTATTCCATCGATGAAATGGACCAGGTGATCAGGGTATTGGGTGAAACCGGCCATGAACCGATGGCCTCAATGGGTGATGATACACCGATTGCCGTTCTCTCCCACAAGCCGCGCCTGCTCTTTGACTATTTTCGACAGCAGTTTGCCCAGGTTACCAATCCTCCGATCGATTCGCTGCGTGAGCAGCATGTCATGTCCCTTGCCACCTGCATCGGCCGGGAACGGAACGTTTTTGACGAGACGCTCGGGCACGCCAATCGTGTTTTATTCCAATCGCCAATACTCGTCTACAGTGATCTCGATCAACTCAAGAATCTTGACGAAAAGCATTATCGCCATGTCATCATCGATCTCAATTACGATCCGGCGGTTGGCCTTGAGGAAAGTCTCAACAAGATTGTCGCAAAAGCAGTTGCGGAGACGCAGGCAGGGGCGGTGCTGATTATACTTTCTGATCGATTTATCACCCCCGCTCTGCTGCCGATACCAGCGGCGGCCGCTGTCGGGGCAGTGCAGAACGGGCTGGCCGTGAACAATCTTCGCTGTGACGCCAATATCATCATAGAGACAGCGGAAGTGCGAGACCCCCACCATTTTGCCGTTTTACTCGGACTCGGGGCAACAGCGGTCTACCCCTACCTCGTCTATGAGACCCTGGCAAAGATGATTGATGACGGGACCATCCATCTGGATCTGCGCTCGGTGATGGTGAATTATCGGGCCGCGATCAACAAGGGGCTGCTGAAGATCATGTCGAAGATGGGTATTTCGACCATATCCTCCTATCGCTGTGCCCAGCTTTTTGAGGCCGTGGGTCTCTCTTCCCGCGTCACCGATCTCTGTTTCAGGGGCGGGATCAGTAGAATAGAAGGCGCCGATTTTACCGATATTCAGGCTGATACGGCAAAGCGGGCAAGAAATGCCTGGAAAGTACACAAACCGCTCGGTGCTGCCGGACTGCTTAAATACATGCACGGTGGCGAGTATCATGCCTTCAATCCTGATGTTGTCCAGACGCTGCAGAAGGCTGTTCGCAGCGGCTCATGGGAGGAATACCTCCGCTATGCAGCACTGATCAATGAGCGTCCTGTTTCCAGCCTGCGTGACCTGTTTCAGCTCAAGGTGTCTGATACTCCCATAGATATCAAAGAGGTGGAGCCTGAAGAATGTTTCTATAAGCGTTTTGACTCTGCAGCCATGTCCATCGGAGCCTTGAGCCAGGAGGCCCATGAGGCCCTGGCAATAGCCATGAACAGACTGGGCGGATATTCCAATAGCGGTGAAGGCGGTGAGGATTCTTCACGCTTCGGCACAGAGCGGGTCTCGAGAATCAAGCAGGTCGCCTCCGGCCGGTTCGGCGTTACCCCCGAATACCTGATGAGTGCAGATGTCATCCAGATCAAGATAGCCCAGGGAGCAAAACCGGGTGAGGGCGGCCAGTTACCAGGGCATAAGGTAACCGCAACGATTGCCAAGCTTCGACACTCAATGCCGGGAGTCACACTCATTTCACCCCCGCCGCATCACGATATTTATTCCATTGAAGATCTGGCACAACTTATTTTTGATCTGAAACAGATAAACCAGGAAGCCATGATTTCCGTCAAACTGGTCTCTGAGCCGGGTGTCGGAACGATTGCCACCGGTGTGGCGAAGGGGTACGCCGATATGATCACCATATCAGGCTATGACGGCGGCACCGGTGCCAGTCCCATGTCCTCGGTGAAATACGCAGGAAGTCCCTGGGAGCTGGGATTGGTTGAAACACATCTGGCTCTGGTGGAAAACGGTCTCAGACACAAAATCCGGTTGCAGGTCGACGGCGGTCTGAAGAGCGGACTTGATATCATTAAAGCCGCAATACTCGGGGCCGAGAGTTTTGGTTTCGGTACGGCACCGCTGATCGCTCTTGGCTGCAAATATCTGCGTATCTGTCACCTGAATAATTGCGCAACCGGGGTTGCAACCCAGGATGAAACACTGCGGCGCGATCATTTCGGTGGTCTGCCCGAGATGGCCATGAACTATTTCAGGTTTCTCGCCCGTGAAACCCGGGAATGGCTGGCACTACTCGGGGTCAGTAAGCTCACCGACCTGATAGGCAGGACCGAGTTGCTGGAAATCATTGCCGGCCAGGGCAGTAAACAGAATAAACTGATGCTGGGCAACCTGCTAGTAAAGCCGCAGATTCCGGAGGATACACCCGTCCATCACCTGCAGCGAAATGTTCCGCACGACAGCGGACGCCTGAACACTGAACTAGTGGATCGTTTTGGCGATGCTGTCAAAAACAAAAGCGGCGGGCGGGCATTCATGGCAATAAGGAATACCGATCGATCCGTCGGGGCACGGCTTTCAGGCCTTATTGCCAAGACCCACGGCAACCGGGGAATGGACCACGCCCCGATTACCATAGAATTCAATGGTACTGCCGGACAAAGTTTCGGAGCCTGGAATGCCGGTGGACTGAAGCTCATCCTGACCGGTGACGCCAACGATTATGTCGGCAAGGGCATGACGGGTGGCATACTTGTCGTCCGGCCTCCAGCCGGTGTTTCTTATAAGACTCATGAATCGGTCATTATCGGAAACACCTGTCTGTACGGGGCAACGGGCGGCAAGCTTTACGCCGCCGGTCGTGCCGGTGAGCGCTTTGCCGTCCGGAATTCGGGCAGCCGGGCTGTTGTCGAGGGGGTGGGTGATAACGGTTGTGAATATATGACCGGCGGTGTGATAACCATACTCGGTGAGACCGGTATCAATTTCGGCGCTGGAATGACCGGCGGATTTGCCTATGTCCTTGATGAGTATGGAAGATTTGGGGTAAGACACAATCCTGAACTGGTTGACCTGGTACCGATGAAGGATCTGCAGATGCTGAAAGAACATCTCAGGGGCATCATCAGTGCCCACCAGTCTGAAACAGGGAGTGTGCGGGCTGAGATGATTCTGGAGGATTTTGCCGGTTTCAGCGATCGATTCATACTCGTCAAACCGAAAGGGATGCGGGTGGAGGACCTGCTCGGTAAGCGCGGCCGGTCGGCCACTGAACTCCTGATGACGACCCAATAGGAGAAGCAATGGACCAGAATGTCTTTCAATTTCTGGAAGTTGAGCGTGTGACTCCGCAGAAGCGATCATTGCGGAAACGGAAAACGACGTTTGTCGAGATTTACAAGCTCTTTAACGAATACCAGATGGGTATGCAGGCGGACCGCTGCCTGGGTTGCGGCAACCCTTATTGTGAGTGGAAATGCCCGGTACATAATTACATTCCCGATTGGCTGAAGCTTGCCGGTGAGGGCAGAATCCTGGAAGCGGCGGAACTCTGTCACCTTACCAACAGTCTTCCCGAAGTGTGCGGCAGAATTTGTCCCCAGGATCGCTTATGCGAGGGAGCCTGTACCCTTTATGACGAGTTCGGTGCCGTCACTATCGGCAGTGTCGAGAAGTATATTGTTGATACCGCTTTTAAAATGGGCTGGCGGCCGGACCTGTCAAAGGTGGAAATAACCGGGAAAAAAGTGGCCGTTATCGGCGCCGGACCTGCGGGCCTGGGGTGTGCTGATGTACTGGTGCGTAACGGGGTTAGCCCGGTTGTCTTTGATCGATATCCTGAAATCGGAGGCCTCCTCACCTTTGGCATCCCCAACTTCAAGCTGGAAAAATCGGTGATGACGTTGCGCCGGCAGATCTTCAGTGATATGGGCATCGAGTTTCGCCTGAATACCGAGATTGGCGTTGATATTGAACTTGCAGACCTGCTGGATGACTTTGATGCTGTTTTTATCGGTACCGGTGCCTACGAGTCGATCCGTGGCGGTTTTGAGAATGAGGAAGCCGAGGGTGTCTTGAAGGCCCTGCCCTTTTTGATAGGAAATATCTGCCACGAGAGAAATTACGAATTTCAAGATGCGAACTATGTATCAGTCGACGGAAAGCGTGTCATTGTACTTGGCGGCGGCGATACGGCAATGGACTGCCTGCGCACCTCAGTAAGGCAGGGAGCTGAACGGGTGATCTGCGCGTATCGGCGGGATGAGCGGAATATGCCGGGCTCAGCCACCGAAGTTAAAAATGCCCGGGACGAAGGGGTGGAATTTCTCTGGAACCTTCAGCCCATGTCAATCCTGGTTGATGACAAAAACAGGGTAACCGGTGTGCAGGTGGTCCGGACCAGGATGGGCCAGCCTGACAGCACCGGCCGCAGCAGGCCGGAAACGGTTGACGGCTCAGAGCACGTTATCGGAGCGGATGTCGTGATCATGGCCTTCGGGTTCAGGGCAAGCCCGGCATCCTGGCTGGCTGAATGCGGTATTGTGCTTGATGACAAAAAAAGAATCAAAGCATCTGAAAAAACCCTCTTTGCCTATCAGACCTCGCATGAAAAAATCTTCGCCGGCGGAGATGCGGTTCGCGGGTCGGATCTTGTGGTAACAGCAATTGCCGAGGGAAGAGCGGCAGCGGAAGGGATTATCGACTTTCTCGACGTATAATCTGCAGCCGCCGGGTCGGATCCGGCGCTCTGGCAGGAACGGGGGCGCTACTGTTTTATAGGCTGGCAGTTAAGAAAACTCTTCAGGCCGTCAATCTCTTCCAGTTTACCGAACAGCGTGAGAACATCGCCGGGTTCCAGCGTGTGTTTCCCGCGCGGTATTATCATTCTTCCCTCCCGCTTGATCGAAACAAGATTCACATTTTCAGGCAGCGGCAGGTTTTTCACCTGCACATGACAACAGGAATCCTCCTCGCAGATGCCGATCTCAACGAAACCCGTTTCGGTTGAAGAGCGCAGGGTGGTCTGTGCCTCCGCCATCTGTCCTCTCTGTTTCCGCACGATACCAACATCGTAGGCGCGGAGGATGTCACTTCGGCTGATAGAGCCGACCAGGCGCATGGAACCGTCACGTGAAACGACCGGAAGCCTGGCCAGATCACGCGGCGACATCTTCTGGATGGCGACCCAGATAGGCTCATCGGGATACACGGCAATCGGTCCCTCTATGGCCAGGTCAGCGACCTTCATGTCACGCGGGTTGAAATTGTCCTCGGACTGGGCCCGGTGTACATCCTGGAGGGTGATGATTCCCCATAGCTTTTTCCCTTCGGTGATGACCGGAAATCCGAGCAGGTTGGTTTCCTGGAAGAGGGCCATCAGTTCCGAGACCGACCTGTCCTTGTGAATGGTGACCAGCTGGGTGCGCATGACCTCTTCAACTTTCACACCCTGCATGATATCCATATCCTTGCCATCGGCATAGCGAATGCCGCGCTTGGCCAGCTTCAGGGTGTAGATCGATTCAGGGTGCAGCCATTGGGCGAAATAACAGGCAGTTACCCCTGATACCATGAGCGGCAGGATCATCAGGTAATCGTTGCTCATTTCAAAGACAATCAGCATGGCCGTCAATGGCGCACGTGCGGAGGCTGAAAACAATGCCGCCATGCCGACAAGCGCATAGGCGGCGGGGTCACCGGATATTTCAGGGAAAAAATGCTTGACTGCCGTCCCGAAACAACCGCCCAGAACTGCCCCGATAAAAAGCGATGGAGCAAAGACGCCGCCGGAGTTTCCTGAGCCAAGGGTAAATGATGTCGCCAGGGGCTTGAGGAAGACCAGCAGCAGAAGGAGCCAGAATGATACATTCCCGTGGAGAACCTTTTCCATGAAGGGAAACCCTGATCCGTACATGAACGGCATGAATATCCCCTTGGCTGCCGGCAAGTACATGAAAAGCACGCCGCAGATGCCAAGAAGAGCCGCGCCGATCGCCGGTTTGAAGATCTGGGGAAATTTCCAGTCGTCAAAGATGATTTCCGCCCGGTTCAGCATCCTGATGAACATGATGCCAACGAGGGCCGAGAGAAGACCGAGAAGGAGATAAAAGACCAGGGAAACTGGTGAAACAAGAGAATGAATCGGGATGGAAAAAGCGGGTTGGGTTCCGAGAAAAAAACGACTGACGATGGAAGATGAGACAGCCGCGATGACCACGTTACCAAAGGAGCGGACATTGAGGTTTACCATGAGAACCTCAATGGCAAAGACCACACCCGCTATCGGTGCATTGAACGTGGCGGCTATTCCGGCTGCCGCCCCGCAGCCGACCAGGTTTCTTATGCGCTCGTCGGAAAGGCGCAGAATCTGGCCGAGGCTTGAACCGAGGGCGGATCCGACCTGGACAATAGGCCCTTCTCGACCTGCCGAACCTCCTGTGCCGATGCAGAGTGCCGAGGCAAGAATTTTGGCAGCGGCCACCCGTGCCCTGATCCGGCCACCTCTCAGAATGAGGGCCTGCATTACCTCCGGCACCCCATGGCCTTTTGCCTCTTTGGCAAAGAGAATCAGAGGTCCGACGAGCAGCCCGCCGAGTATCGGAACGATCAGATAGACAAGATTGCCAAGATTGGGCAGCCATGTCGGAAGGGTGGCATAGCTAAAGTTCTGAATGGCCGCAATCAGCTTGATGAAAAGCACGGCGGCAAGGCCGGTGCCGGCACCTATAATGATTGACAGGATCAGCAGAAACAGCCCGACCGGTGGCGAGAATTTGTCTAAATAGGAGCTGAGTACGGTTCGTTTTGGAGTCATAAATAAGCCAGTCTGCGCCTGCTTCCAGCAGTCATGTGGCTGTCTGTGGGCATGATCTTGCCTGAGTAATAGTCGCTCGTAAATTGTTTTACAAAACTTTATATGTTATCAGAGGTGAAACCCTTTTGCCAACTCTATTTTTTTGTCCGTTCCCCGGTCAACCGATCGGCCGCACACTGTTGCGGGCTGCCTGACGCAGGGCCATATCCATGAGTACCAGGGCGGCCATGGACTCGACGATGGGAACCGCACGGGGGACAACGCACGGGTCATGCCTCCCTTTTGCCTGCAGTGTTACCGGGTTACCCTGATAATCTGCTGTTTTCTGAGGAAGGGAGATTGTCGCCGGAGGTTTGAAGGCAACACGGAAATAGATGGCTTCTCCGTTGGAAATACCGCCCTGGATTCCTCCC